>NZ_JBFRDL010000006.1:0-252466 GCF_052113525.1 Rhodococcus sp. TAF43 | reverse complement strand
GTACCGGATCGATCCCCGCGCGATCGACGATTCCCTTTTGTGCGGCACCGAGGATCTCGGTCGCGTGCAGGCCCGACAACCAGCCACCGCGCTTCCCGATCGGTGTGCGAACTGCCTCGACGATTACTGGTGTGCCCATGGCGAAGAACCTCCGTGTGTCTACCTACTAGAACGTGTTCTTCATATCAGCGGCACATCAAAAAGTCGATATGGCAAGAGGATTCGGGAGATATCCAGGGCTGGATTGGAACAGCAGGGGACGACCTGTGGTGGTGGCCGACGGGTGGCGACAGATGAGGCATGGCAAATTGCTAAGATTCGCAAGTAGTGCATTAATGTGTAGCATAGTTTGCGGACGGCGGGTCTGCCGTGCTGTCCGGGCAGGGTGTGCACCTCTCGGTGGAGAGTTGCTGATTTCAATGGGCACGACAGGAGGTGACATGGTCGCGAACTCGCACCAGCCGCTGTATCGGATGAAGGCTGATTTCTTCAAGACCCTCGGGCATCCAGCCCGGATCAGGGTTCTCGAGTTGTTGAGTGAGCGCGAGCATGCCGTTTCCGAAATGCTGCCCGAGGTTGGAATCGAGCCGGCGAACCTGTCCCAGCAGCTATCGATCCTCCGGCGGGCAGGATTGGTCACGGCCCGGCGGGAGGGGCTGTCGGTGTCGTATGCGCTGACCTCACCCCGAGTTGCCGAACTGTTGAAGACCGCGCGAGAGATCCTCACCGGTGTGGTCGCCGGCCAGGCCGAGCTTCTCGAGGAGGCCCCCCAGGTGTCGGTGCTGTCAGGCGAGTCGCGGGGCTGAGTTGATGTCTTCTTCGGGCGGTCCACCGCTACTCACTAGTTGCGAACTTTCTAAACTTCTTATCTTCTGTGATTCGATATCGATCGTGGTGAACATGCAGCCGGCCTCGTCGTCGGGTGGTCGGTTCACGAGCCCTGGACGAGGAGAGACGTCATGACGAGTACCCCTGCCGGATCGGCATGCACTGCAACCGGACACCCGGAGATCGTCTCGTGGGTGGCCGATGTCGCCGCACTCACCGAACCGGAGAACGTGGTGTGGTGCGACGGTTCCGCCGCCGAATGGGACCGTTTGACCGCGCTACTGGTCGACAAGGGCACCTTCGTTCGACTCGAGGGCAAACCCAATTCGTTCTGGTGTGCCTCGGACCCGGCGGATGTCGCGCGGGTGGAGGACCGCACGTTCATTTGCTCGGCATCGCAGTCCGATGCCGGGCCGACCAACAACTGGATGGACCCCGTCGACATGAAGACGGTGATGACCGAGCAGTACCGCGGGGCCATGGCCGGGCGCACGATGTACGTCATCGCCTTTTGTATGGGTCCGCTGGACGCCGCTGAGCCGAAGTTCGGTGTTCAGGTCACCGACTCCGAATACGTCGCCGTGTCGATGCAGATCATGACCCGATCCGGTGCGCCGGTGTGGGACAAGCTCACCGCCGGAACAGAATTCGTCAAATGCCTGCATTCGGTCGGGGCCCCTCTGCGCCCCGGCCAGGCAGACGCGACGTGGCCGTGCGATCACACCAAGTACATCTCGCACTTCCCCGAGGAACGCATGATCTGGAGTTACGGCTCCGGCTACGGCGGCAACGCACTGCTCGGGAAGAAGTGCTATTCGCTGCGGATCGCGTCGAAGATGGCCAAGGACGAGGGCTGGCTGGCCGAGCACATGCTCATCCTCAAGCTCACCTCTCCCTCGCACGAGGTCCGCTACATCGCGGCGGCGTTCCCGTCCTCGTGCGGCAAGACGAACCTCGCGATGCTCGAGCCCGCCCTCGACGGGTGGACCGCCGAGACCATCGGCGACGACATCGCCTGGATGAGATTCGGGCAGGACGGTCGGCTGTACGCCGTCAACCCGGAGGCCGGGTTCTTCGGTGTCGCACCGGGCACCGGCGCGCACACGAACCCGCACGCGATGGCGACCATCGAGCGAGGCAGTTCGATCTTCACCAACGTCGCGCTCACCGACGACGGCGACATCTGGTGGGAGGGCATGACCGATCAACCGCCCGCACATCTGACGGACTGGCGGCGTCGGGACTGGACCCCGAACTCCGGCGAGCCTGCGGCCCACCCGAACTCCCGGTACTGCACCCCCATCGCGCAGTGCCCGACCGTCGCGCCGGAATGGAACGACCCCGCCGGCGTACCGATCTCGGCGATCTTCTTCGGCGGCCGCCGCGGCACCACCGTTCCCCTGGTCACCGAGGCCTCGAGCTGGCAGCACGGCGTGTTCCTCGCCTCCACCCTGTCGTCGGAGACGACCGCCGCGGCCACCGGCAACGTCGGTGTGGTGCGCCGTGACCCGATGGCGATGCTGCCGTTCCTCGGTTACCACGTCGGTGACTACTTCGCGCACTGGCTCGACATCGGCACCAAGACCGACCCGTCGCTGCTTCCGAGGATCTTCTATGTCAACTGGTTCCGCCGCGGTGACGACGGACGCTTCCTGTGGCCCGGGTTCGGCGAGAACGCCCGGATCCTCGAATGGGCGTTGCGCCGGATCGACGGCGCGGCTGGGGCCGAGGCGACGCCGATCGGGAACGTGCCCGCCGTCGACGACTTGGACCTGAATGGCCTGACGGTCGACAAGGCCGAGGTGGCGGCGGCGCTGAACGTCGATCCCGACGAGTGGATCACCGAGACTCGACTGATCGACGAGTGGTTCGCCACCATCGGCGGCAACACCCTGCCCGACGCGCTTCGCGATGAACTCGCGGCCCTCAAGCTGCGACTGTCCGGCAGGGACCTGCTCGGTGATCCGGTGCCGGTGCGCGACGAGCACTTCAGCCGGGTTCGTCGCGACGAGCGGTGACTCGCCCGCAATCGGGGTAGAACGCCCCGTCCATGACGAGGCGTGGAGCGCGTCACGTCGATCCCCCTGCGCTCCACGCCTTCTCGGCCCGACCCGAGCCGAACCGATCTCGACTCGGGTCGGGCCACCCTCAGCCCATCTACCAGGATCACCGTGAATGTCTGAACCTCGTTCCGTTCCTGCCTCCGGCGGCCGCGTCGCCGACGCCGCGCGCGCCGTAGTCGTCTTGATGCCGCGCTGGAGCGACTGGAGCCCCGCTGTCCGCGCGCCGGGCGCCGATCTACTCGCCGGACTCATCGTCGCGCTCGTCGCGCTGCCACTCGCGTTGGGATTCGGAATCAGTTCCGGTCTCGGCGCCGCAGCAGGTTTGACGACAGCGGTCGTCGCCGGTGTGGTCGCCGCCGTCTTCGGCGGTTCGCGGTTCCAGGTGTCGGGGCCGACCGGTGCGATGACCGTCGTCCTGGTCCCGATCGTCGCCCAGTACGGGCCGACCGGCGTGCTCGCTGTCGGCTTGATCGCCGGCATCATCCTGGTGCTGCTGGCGTTCGCGGGCGTCGGGCGGGCCGTGCGCTTTGTGCCTGCCCCGGTGATCGAGGGGTTCACCGCGGGCATCGCCGTCGTCATCGCCCTGCAGCAGGTTCCGGCCGCGCTCGGTGTTTCGGGCGCGGAGGGGGAGAAGGTGTGGCAGAGCGCCTTCGACGCTGTTCGCCGCTACCTGGAGAACCCGTCGGTCCTGACTCCAGCGACCGCGCTGTGCGTGGCCGCCGTGATCCTCGTCGGCGGCCGCTACCTGCCCCGAGTGCCGTTCTCGCTTCTGGCGGTCGCTGTCGCCACGATCGTGGCGCAGCTGTTCCACCTCGATCTCGCGCGGATCGGTTCCATCCCTTCCGGATTCGCGGCCCCGTCCGTGGATTTCCTGCATCCCGGTGAGGTGACCTCACTGCTGGCGCCCGCCCTCGCCGTCGCAGCCCTCGGCGCCCTCGAATCGCTGCTGTCCGCGACCGCCGCCGACTCGATGGCGGTGGGAACACGCCACAACCCGGACCGTGAACTGCTCGGTCAGGGCCTGGCGAACATCGCCGCACCCCTCTTCGGCGGAGTGCCCGCCACGGGGGCGATCGCCCGGACCGCGGTCAATGTTCGATCCGGTGCCCGCACGCGCCTGGCCGCGCTCACCCATGCGGCAATCCTCGCCGCCATCGTCTACCTCGCCGCCGGACTGGTCGCCGAGATCCCGTTGGCCGCACTCGCCGGAGTTCTCCTGGCTACCACTGTCCGGATGGTCGAGACCGCGTCCATTCTCGCGATCGTGCGCGCCACCAGGGCCGACACGATCGTCATGGTGGCGACGTTCCTGGTCACCGTCGTGTTCGACCTGGTCGCGGCTGTTGCCGTCGGCGTCGGGTTCGCCGCGATCCTTGCGCTGCGTGCAGTCGCGCGCTCCGCCCGCATCGAACAGGTCCCGCTCGACGAGACCGGCGATCACCTGGCCGAGGAACACGAACTGCTGCGCGAGCACATCGTCGCGTACCGGATCGACGGCGCCCTGTTCTTCGCCGCTGCGCATCGATTCCTGCTCGAACTCGCCGAAGTCTCCGACGTCAAGGTGGTGATCCTGCGAATGTCGCGGATCACCGCCCTCGACGCCACCGGCACCCTCGTACTCCAGGACGTCATCGCGAAGCTCGAGAATCGTCAGATCACCGTCCTGATCGCCGGTGCCAAACCCGAGCATCTGCGCCCCCTGGCCGCGCTCGGCGTGTTCACCACCAGTGACGGCGAGAGCCGCCGACTCTTCGCCACCACCCCCGAAGCGATCGAGCACGCACGCGCAATCGTCTTCGCCGATACCCGCCATCCAACGATTGCCAGCGAGGACTGACGATGACACACAGCACATTTCCGGCGAGGCCGAGTTCGCCGGCGCCCACCGGCGGTCAGCGCCTCGGCTACATCCTGGGCAGGACGCTTCCCGACCACCTGCACGAGTGGGTTGTACGGGACATCACCGGGCCKGGCGCCACCCGGCGCTACGCGGTCCGTTGCCTGGTTCCGCTGGTCCCGATCCTGGTTGCCCTGCTGTTGATCCCCGGACCGTGGATCATCCGAATCGGCATGGTGCTGTTGCTGTTTCTGCCCTTCGTGTACTTCCTGCTGGCGCTGAAGGCGATCTACCTTCGACACCGCCTCGTCAGCCACGGTCTCGACCCGGAACTGCTCAACGCCCACAAACAACAGCGACTCGGCCAGGAACGAGACGCCTACGAATCGCGTTACCGCCACGGAGCTTGACCACCTGCGCTGTCAGGCGCCGGTCACTTCAACCCGGATCGCACGAAGGCGTCCACGACGTGCCGCTGCAGGAACATGTAGATCAGGAAGATCGGCAGACATGCGATGCCGGAGGCGGCCATCACCGCGCCCCAGTTGTTGCCCTCCGCGCCGAGGAAGCTGCGGATACCGATCTGCACCAGGGCATCGGAGTTCCGCAGGATCAGCGACGGCCAGAGGTACTCGTTCCACGCCGAGATGAACAGCATGATGCCCAGGGCCGCGAGTGCCGGTCGCATGTTCGGCACGATCACACGCCAGAGCGACGCCCACGCACCCTGCCCGTCCATCTCGCTCGCGTCGAGCAGCTCACGCGGGAATGCCTCCATGTGCTGGCGCAGCAGCATGACGCCGAACGCCGAGCACAGGTTGGGGATCACCACGCCGGCCACGGTGTCGAGCAGGCCCATCTGCGAGATCAACAGGTAGTTCGGGATCATCGTGACCTGGAACGGCACCAGCCAGGATCCGACGAACAGAAGGAACAGCAGGCGCTTGCCGACGAAGTCCCAGCGTGCGAACGCGTACGACGCGAGCAGGGCTACCAGTAGCTGACTGACCGCGACCACGAACGCCATCGCGAAGGTGTTGAGGAGCATCGACAGCATCGGGATGGTGTCGAACACGTACCGGAAGCTCTCGGTACTCAGCGGCCACGGGACCGGGCTGCCGGACAACGTGTCCTCCGGTCGGCGGAACGCGGTGGCGAACATCCAGTACACCGGGAAGACACTGAACACCGCGAGCGCTGCGAGCGCCACGTGACCGAGCGCGACTCGGCGACCGCTCCTGCGCTGTGGTTCGGGCGATCCGGACGGCGCGGTGGGTGCGTTGGTTGCAGTGGGCACTTTGGGCGGGTCGAGGAGGACGAAGGCCATGACTGGTTCCTAGTTGTCGTAGAAGCTCAGGCGCTCGGTCAGCCGCACGAACACGAGCGCGATGACGCCGAAGCCGAGGAAGAACAGGGTGCCCGCGGCGGCCGACATGCCGGCATCGAAGTTGCGGAAACCGAACTCGTACAACAGGTAGTAGATGTTGGTCGAGGAGCCGCTGGGTCCGCCCTGCGTGAGGACGTCGATCACCGGGTAGGTCCACTGCGCGCTGAGCAGGATCGTCATCATCGCCAGGAACAGCAGGGTGGGGGAGAGCAGCGGCAGCGTGATCCGGCGCGTGATCGTCGACGGCGTGGCGCCGTCGAGCGCGGCCGCGTGGCCGTAGTCGGGGCTGATCCCCGCCATTCCCGCAGAGATGACGAGAACGCCGAAGCCGAGCATCTGCCATCCGACGATCACGACCACGCCGATCAGCGCGAGCTTCGGATCACGGAACACGTTGCCGAGGTCGTGACCCATCGTCGCCGAGATGCGGGCGATCATGCCGTTGTCGGGATTGAACAGCCAGCGCCAGATGGCGCTGCTCGCAACGGGAGTCACGAGGAACGGGACGAAGATCAGTGCTTGGTAGAACGTGCGGGCCCGGCCGCTCACCCGGGCGGACAGGAGCGCGATCGCGAGCGGGAGAACCAGGGAGAACACCATGAACGCGCCGATGTAGAGGGCGGTGTTCCACAGTGCCTGGTGCAGTTCGGGGAGCGAGAGCACGGTGACGTAGTTGTCCAGGCCGACCGGCGTCTTCGGGCTGGTCGGGATCATGTTCCATTTGTAGAACGACAGCCCCACCGTCTCGGCGAGCGGCTTGTAGGTCCACATCACGAGCAGGACGACCGCGGGCAGCAGGAACATGTAGGGGACGGCGCGCCGTGCTGCGCGTGACCGCCACCCCGGCCCTGCCTGCACAGGCAGGGCCGGGGTGACGCTCCGCGGCTCAGCGCTCGCCGGAACTTCGACGAACATCGAATACTCGCAATCGGTTTCGGGGTCGGATCAGTGGTTCGACGCGTCGGCCATGACCGCGAGCTGCTCCTCGGGGGACAGCGACTGGTAGTAGCGCAGCTGCTCCATCGTCACCTCGTACAGCGTCGGGCCCTCCTCGACCGGTACGACGGTGTGCAGGATCCGGTCGGAGTACACGTGCACCAGGTTGAACGACTGCCCGCTGTCCTGGCCGCGCATGCCGCCGCCCGCAGGGAACAGGTCCTGGGTGTAGCAGGTGGCCGATGCGACGGACACCGGGATGCCTGCGAAGGTGCAGGTGGTCGAGTAGTGCAGGTGGCCGCCGAGGATGCCGCGGACGTCGGTGCCGCGCAGCACGTCCTCGAGTCGGTGCTGGTCGCGCAGTTCGACGGACTCGAGCAGTTCCAGCGGGCTCGGCACCGGCGGGTGATGCAGCGCCAGCAGCGTCCCGTGCGGGGCAGGAGTCGCGAGAACATCACGGAGCCAATCGATCTGCTCGTCGGTGATCTCGCCGTGATGGTGGCCGGGAACGGTGCTGTCGAGCGCGATGATCCGCAGGCCGTCGATGTCGTGGACCATGTCCACCGACTCCTGTGTGGGCTCGGTGCCGAGCAGGCCCGCACGGAACTCGGGCCGGCTGTCGTGGTTGCCGATCACCCAGATCACCTGGGCGCCCAGCTTCTCCGCTGCAGGCTCGACCATGTCCCGCAGCCGGGCGTACGCCTGCGGGTTGCCGGCGTCGGCGAGGTCGCCGGTGAACACGATCGCCTCGGGTCGCTGCCCGGCGCGGTCGAGGCGGTCGAACAGGCGGCCCAGGTTGGCGTCGCTGTCGACGCTGCCGTGGAGCAACTCGCCGTCGCCGACGAAGTGGGTGTCGCTGATGTGCAGGACGAAGTGTTCGGTGGCGCCGTACTGTCCGTTCGTGGACATGGTTGTCTTCCTTCGGGTTCGTGAGGGTGGGGGTCAGCCGAGGAGGCAGACGCGCAGATTGTCGAGTTCGGTGTCGGTCATGCCGTGCGCGCGCAGGTAGCCGGGCACGTCGCCGTGGCGCTCGCGCAGTGACGCGAGTGTGGCGAGCATCAGGGGGGCCGGGCTGGAGGCGACGATCTGGGTGATGTCGGTTCCGGCGGGCAGGCCGCGC
This sequence comes from Rhodococcus sp. TAF43, assembly GCF_052113525.1. Taxonomy (NCBI): domain Bacteria; kingdom Bacillati; phylum Actinomycetota; class Actinomycetes; order Mycobacteriales; family Nocardiaceae; genus Rhodococcus; species Rhodococcus sp. TAF43. The sequence goes on along the minus strand of NZ_JBFRDL010000006.1, from coordinate 244,295 downwards.
GCCGCCATCACGGCGGTCATCGCGTCCACCCACTCGCCAGCCAGCATCAGCTCGGACAGGGAGTAGTCGGCGGCGATGTCGCGGTCGTCGACGCCGACGGCCGCCAGGGCCAGGGCGATCACAAGGCCGGTGCGGTCCTTGCCGGCGGTGCAGTGCACCAGGACCGGGTCGCTTCCGGAGTCGGCGATGAGGCGGACGGCGTCGGTCAGGGCGGCGCCGTGGTCGTCGAGCATCCAGGTGTAGATCCCGCCGAGGTCTAGGGTCTCGGCGGTGTAGGTCGCGCCGCGGGTGCCGAGTCCGTCGCGGTAGACGGGCAGGTGCACCTCGCGGTGCCCGACGCCGTCGAGTGCGTTCGGTGCGCTGGTCCGTTCGTCCGTCTCCCGCAGGTCGATGACGAGCGCCAGGCCGCGGCCCGCCAGTTCGGCCCGGCCGTCGGCGTCGATTCCGTGCAGGGCGTCCGAGCGGAAGAGCTTGCCCCACTTGGTCGTCAGGTTCGACACTGTCGGATATCCGCCGACATCGCGGAGGTTGTGCACACCGCGGGCCGGGAGGCGGCGGGACGGGGTGCGGTCGAGGTTGGTCGTCATGTTCGTTTCACTCAGCCGATCAGGTCCTGGGCGCGCTGCTGGGCAGCGGCCATCGTGGAGGCGGGGTCCTTGCCGTAGAAGACCGACTCCTCGATCGCGGTGGCGAGGATGTCGTCGATCTGAACGTAGCTGTTGCCCGGGTAGGACTGCCACGGCTCGAGCCGGTCCAACTGCTTGAGATTGGGGGCGAGGAGCGGGTTGCCGTCGGCCCAGGCCTTCAGTGCCGTGGGGTCGGTGGTCAGCGACGTGCGCAGCGGCAGGTAGCCGATCTTGGACGAGATCTCGGTGTACGCGTGATCGCTCGTCATGAACTTGATCAGCTCCCACGATGCGCGCTGCTTCGCGGGATCCTGGGAGAACACGAACAGCGCCGAGCCGGAGTTGGTGGGCACCGCCTCGCCGCCGGCGAACGCGGGCATCGCCGCGGCCCGCAGTTCCCAGCCGGCGGCCTTCGACGCGCCCAGCAGCATGCCCTGGACCGCCGAGGACTGCAGCTGGATCGAGCTGTCGCCCTTCATGAAGCTCTCCATCTGGCCCGCCGAGTCCTGGTTGGCGAGCACGCCCTGGTCGTACAGGTCGCGCAGCATCTGCACCGCCGCGAGCGAATCGTCGCTCGCGAACTCGACGGTGCTGCGGTCCTCGGACAGCACATTGCCGCCGGCCGACCGGAACAGTCCCTGCATGCACCAGTTGCCGCCCTTGACCGCGCACGAGATCGTCAGCGCCGGCTTGCCTGTCGTCGCGGTGATCTTCTTCGCGGCCGCCGCGACATCGGTCCACGTCGACAGTTCGGTGTCGGCCGGCAGGCCCGCCTTCTGGAACGCGGTGGCGTTGTAGAACAGGACCGGGGTGGAGAAGACGTACGGCATGCCGTACGTCTGGCCCTCCCAGTCGCCGAGGGTCGCGGCCCGCGGGTGATAGGGGTGCGCGCCTGCGAGATGCTCGTCGACGGCATCGGCGCCGACCATCGAGTCGAGGGAACGGGCACCCAGCTCGTTGACGGCGAAGTCGAGCGTGTCGAAGGTCAACTGCGCCACGTCGGGCGGGGTTCCGGCGAGCAACTGGGTCTGCACGCTGCTCGCCGTTCCGCTTCCCGCGGCCGATGTTCCTTGCGGTGGTTGGGGTTTGACATCGATGTTGGGATGTTCGGCCTCGAAGTCGGCGATCAATCCGGTGATGGTGTCCGTCCACGGACCTGCCTGTGTCAGGTTGTAGGACTCGAAGGTGATCTCGACCTTCTGGTCGGGGTCGAGTTCGGGCACGACGCCGTCGGACGACGAACTCGAGGCGCCGGCGCCGGTGGCGCATCCGGTGAGGGTGAGGGCGGCCAGCGACAGCAGCGCCAGGCCGGTGGTGCGTCTACGCATGGGTCAAGCTCCTAGCTGAAGAAACAGGAACGTCGGTGTGCTGGGGTACATCGATCCACTCGATTCGCCGACCGCTCGCGCGGTCGAACAGGTGCACGTGTTGCGGATCGGCGGTCAGGGTGAGGATCTGCAAGGGCTTCATCGCGATCGGCCGCGGGGACCGGACACACACCGTCGTGTCGCCGACCGTGCAGTACGCGATCTCCTCGCTGCCGAGGTTCTCGACGGAATCGACAGTCGCGGTGAGGCATACGGATTCGGTGTTGTCGCCGACGCGAAGGTGTTCGGGACGGATGCCGAGGACCACGTCGAGGTCCTCGGTCTCGCCCGGCCACAGGTCCGCACGCATGCCGGGGGCGAGGGCGCACACGGCGCCGTCGACGGTGCGGACCGTGGCGTCGAGCAGGTTCATCGCGGGGCTGCCGAGGAAGCCGGCGACGAACACCGAGGCCGGGCGGTCGTAGACCTCCTCCGGGGTGCCGATCTGTTCGACGGCGCCACCGTTGAGGAGCGCGATCCGGGTCGCCATCGTCATCGCCTCGACCTGGTCGTGGGTGACGTACACGAACGTCGCGCCGAGTCGTCGGTGCAGATCGGTGAGTTCGCGTCGTGTCGCGGTCCGCAGCTTGGCGTCCAGGTTGGACAGGGGTTCGTCCATCAGGAACGCCTTGGGATTGCGGACGATCGCGCGCCCGACGGCCACGCGCTGTCGCTGGCCGCCCGACAGTTCCTTCGGCTTCCGGTCGAGCAGGTGCGCGATCTCGAGTTGGCGCGCGACCTCGTCGACCCGTTCCGCGGCCTGACTCTTCTCGACCTTCCGCACCTTGAGCGGGAAACCGAGATTGCGGGCCACCGACAGGTGCGGGTAGAGCGCGTAGTTCTGAAAGACCATCGCGACGTCACGCTTGCGCGCGGGCGCCGAGGTGATGTCCTCGCCGTCGAGGACGATGCGTCCGCTGGTCGGCTCCAGCAGTCCGGCGATCATTCGGAGGAGCGTGGTCTTGCCGCAGCCTGAGGGGCCCAGGAGCACCAGGAAGTCGCCGTCCTGGATCTCCATCGAGATGTCGTCGACGGCGGTGACGCCGCCGAAGCTCCTGCCCAGGCCCTCGATTCGAATACTGCCCATGACCCTCTCCCGATGAAACGTGATTACCCGAATCGGCTCGATTCGGAATTCTCATTACATCGAGTAGTTAGCCAGTCGAAGGTGAACGTGAACTGAATGGTCCAGCAACGAACGATGAGGTTTGGTGGGCTAGATGCGGTCCGTCGGCTCGTTCTCGATGATCGGCGGATTCATCAGGGCGGCAAAGTGTTCCATGCTCTTCGTGGCGGCGTCGGTGGTCGCCCCGTCGACCTCGGACACCGCGACCTGTAGCCCCAACAGGAACGTCAGCTGGATGATTGTCGCCGACACCCCGTGCCCGGCGTACGGGCCCGACCCGTTCCCGATCACCAGCGCGGAGTCCGACAGTTCGACCAACGTGGACCGGGCATGGCCGGTCACGCCGACGACGTACGCGCCGGCCGCGCGGGCGGCCCTCGTCGCGTCGATCGTGTACGCGTTCATGCCCGAGTCGCTGACCGCGACGCAGACGTCGTCGGCGGTCAGGGTCCGTGCCGCGAACAGTTGGACGACGGTGTCGGTGGGTGCCTCGGCGATCCTGCCGTTGACCAGCATCCGAACCGCGAAGGCGGCGGCTGCCGGTGCCGAGCCGCCGTTCGCGACGACGAAGATTCGCCGCGCGTTCGCGAGTACGCGCACCGTGTCGTCGAAGGACTTCTCCGACAGCGGCGCCAGACCTCCGGACAGGTCCGAACCGACCTCCGAGACGATCGCCTGCAGCACGCCGATGCTGCCCGGCGGCGAGGCGTCCTGCGGCGTCGTGGAGGTCTCCGCGCCGAGGTCGCGCAGTAGCAGCATCCGGACGTGCTGGAAGCCGGTGAAACCGAGATTCTGGCACGCGCGCACCACGGTCGCGGTCGACGTCGATGCCGCCTCCGCGAGATCCGCCGCGGACCACCACGCCACCTCGCGCGGCCGCTCCACGCACACGTCGGCGACGCGGCGTTCGCTCGGCGCGAGCCCTGCCGCCATCGCCCGGATGGTCGCGGTCGTCGTGCCGATCGGAAACTGCGTGCCGGAAGCTGACTCTGATTCGGGGGAACCTGCGCTCATGGCTTCTGGATAACACACGCCGGTGAACGGCTGATCCTGTCGGCCTGAGCGCCCGTTCCCGCGGGTTCGAGACGGGATCCCGCGGATCGGGACGAAGAGTGGGCGCTCAGGCCGATCTAAACCGGGCAATTGCCCCGAACTTCACAAATTGCCTGTCGTGGGGGGATCGGTGATGCTGTATTGCGGTAACCGGTCGGTCCCGAAAGGTCTCTGATTTCCTCATGTCTATCGTAGTCGCCCCCGTCGGCATCTCCACTGTCGCGCCCTCCGTCGTCGTGGGCGCCGGCGACACCGGAACCGGGAGGGCGTCCGCACCGAATTCGTCTCTGCTGTCGCCGGACTCGCTTCCGATCATCGAGGCTACGTTGCCGGTGGTGGGGGAGCACCTGGGGGAGATCAGTGAGGTCTTCTACCGTCATCTGTTCGACGGGGTGCCCGCGCTGGAGTCCGACCTGTTCAACAGGTCCAATCAGGCGAACGGCGAGCAGCAGAAGGCCCTGGCCGGTTCGATCGCGGCGTTCGCCACCCTGCTGGTCACCGAGGATGCACCGCCGGTCGACCGGGTGATGTCGCGGATCGCCGCGAAGCATGCGTCCCTGGGTATCTCGCGGGTGCACTACGACCTGGTGCACCGGGCGCTGTTCAGGGCCATCGGCGACGTGCTCGGTGACGCCGTGACCCCGGAGGTCGCGGCTGCCTGGGACGAGGTGTACTGGCTGATGGCCGACTCGCTGATCGCGCAGGAAGCGGCGATGTACGACCGGGCCGAGGTTGCGGCAGGACGCGTGTGGCATGTGCTCACGGTGGTCGGTCGCCATGAGGTCGCGCCGGGAGTGTGGACGTTCACGCTGGCAGGCGGTACGGGTGTTTCGATGGTGAACTATTCTGCTGGACAGTATATTTCGGTCGCAATGATCGTCGGCGACGGCGCTCGGCAGATCCGTCAGTACACGGTGATGTCGGGGGACGAGCCGGACACGTGGGAGATTACCGTCGACCCCATGCCGGGCGGTCTGGTGTCGAACAAGCTGATCGCCGAGGCCGGGATCGGATATCCGCTGGTGGTGTCCATCCCGTCCGGGACCGCGTACCCGGTCCGGAACGACAACCCGGTCGTGCTCGGCTCGTCCGGTGTCGGCTCGTCGCTGACCGTCGCGATCCTGCAGGAGATGATCGCCGTGCGGGACACCCGGCCGGTCTATGTGGTGCACGTCGACAAGGACGAGCAGTCGTTCGCTCATCGGAGTCGGATCCTCGGTCTCCTCGAGGCGTATCCCGGCTATTCGTGGCTCGAGACGTACTACGTCGACGACGCGGAGGAGGCGGTGCCACTTCTGCGTGACCGCGAATGGGACAGCGGCGCTGAGGTATACCTGTGCGGATCACCGCGATTCATGCGACAGGTTCGCAGGATCGCTGTCGTCAAAGGTATTTCGCCGGAGAAGGTCCACTACGAGGTGTTCGCGCCGGATTCGTGGTTCGGGTTCGACTGATTCGGTCGCGAGGTCGTCGGCTGTCCGCCGCGTGGGCAGAATGTCGAGGATGTCCGGTCCACGGATAGGGTGTAGCGCGACGCGGTCCTGGAAGCATCCTGTGCGGTCGCCGATCGCGTCGACACGCACACGATTCTCCGAGGGAGCCCATGCCCGCGCTCGCGATGCTGTTCCAGGACCGGCTCGACGCCGACGTCACTGCCGAAGCGCTCGCCGCGCAAATGCGGCTGGACTGGCCGGACGTCGACCTCTCCGGCCTTGCCGTCGATCGGGACGAGTCCGCAGACCGGGACGGGCCGGTGTGTCTCGACCTGGACGGCAGGATGATTGCGCTGCTCACGGTTCCTTCCCCGGTGGGCGACGACGTCGCCGACATCGCCGGGCACAGTCGGCTGTGGCCGAAGGAGGTGCCCGCTCCTACCGACTACACCGCGCACACGATCGTCACCGTGCTCCGTCCGGGAAGCGCCGACGAGGACGCGATCGCGGACGCGGTGTTGTTGTCCCGTGTCGTCGCGTCGCTCGTCGCGCTCAGCGGCACCATCCGCGCCGTGTACTTCGGCAGTGCGAATCACATCATCCTGCCCGCACTGTTCCGTGACCTCGTGAAGGACGTGCTGCCCGAGCCGCCGTTGCTCGCCTGGGTCGCGATCAACGTCGGCCGGCGCCCCGACGGCGTGATGACCGGTCACACACGAGGTCTCGACATGCTCGACCTCCCGGACATCGAGATCCCGGACACCCCCGAGTCCGCCGGCGACACGTTCGACCGTCTCACCGGCATCACCTCGTACCTTCTCGAGGAAGGCCCCGTCATCAACGACGGCGACACGATCGGGAGCACCGAGGTCGCCGAGATCGTCGTCGATCACGCCCCGAGCGACATCGATCCCGAACGCACCGTCCTACGGCTGAGGTTCGATGCCGGGCAGAGCAAGCGCAAGCGGGGTTGGTTCGGACGTCGACGCTGACATCATCATGGCTATGAATGATGTGCGGGTGTGTTTCGTCGGCGACTCCTTCGTTGCGGGGGTCGGTGATTCCGAGTACCTGGGGTGGGCGGGCCGACTCGCGGCGGGAACGGCGCGGGCGGGTCTGACGGCCTACAACCTCGGGGTGCGCCGGCAGACGTCGAGCGAGATCCGCGACCGCTGGCTGGGGGAGTGCACGCCCCGACTGCCGTCCGGTTGCGAAGGGCGCGTGGTGTTCTCGTTCGGCGTCAACGACACGACCGTCGAGAACGGATCGGTGCGGGTCGACCCTGCCCGGTCCGTGGAGAATCTGGCCGCGGTACTGAAGGAATGCGGCAGCGTCGGGTGGCGGGCGCTGGTCGTCGGACCGCCGCCGATCGCGGACGTCGGGCAGAACGAGCRGACGGCACGATTGGACCGATCCTTCGCCGACGTGTGCCTCGGTGCCGGGGTGCCGTACGTCGCGGTGTTCGCGGAGTTGTCGGGCAACGCGGTCTGGGCGGAGGAGGTACGCAACGGCGACGGCGCACACCCGGACAGCGGTGGGTACCGGGAGCTCGCAGAACTGACCCGGCCTGCCTGGGACACGTGGATCGCCGATTCCTGATCCGCGAACGGCGCCGGGACGCCGAGGAGGTTCCCGGTCGGGGCGAAGCTGCCTATGCTCCCGGTGTGTCATCGACATTCGATCCCCGGACCCGCGATGAGCGGGCGGCGGGACTGGTCACCGACTGGGACGAGATCAAGCAGTGGTCGGACGCGGTCTACATGCCGTACGAGGTGCGACCGGTCGGCCGCGCGCTCGCCCCTGCGTCCAGCATGTTCTCGGCGGAGATCGGTGAGATGACGTTGACCCGGTTCAGCTACGGAATCCCGGTGACGATCGGCGAGTTCGCCCCGGAGGCGGGCAACATCCTGGTGCTCACCACACTCGCCGGGTGGACGCGGCACGAGATCACTGCGAAGTCGAGTGTCGATCTGACGACCGGGGAGACCTTCGTCGCCGACTGCAGTCGGGTCGACTACCGGTTCGACGCGGACGCCGCGCACCTGCAACTGAACCTCACGATTCCGCACCGAATGCTCGCCGATCTGGCACTGAGCTGGTGGGGGTGGATGCCCGACGACCGATTGTGGCGGCACAAGTGCGTCATCGGTGGGCCGGGCGGCCCGTGGCTCGGGTTGATGGAGTACGTCACTCGCACCCTGTCGAGTGCACGGAACCTGGTCGATCACGAACGTGTCCGGCTGAACCTGCAGGAACTGATCGCCGCGCAGCTGCTCGCCGAGTGGGCCGCCGACGCCGGCATCGATCCGGTGTCGACCAGCGGTGTGCGTGCCCCGGGCTATGTCCGGCGCGCCGTGCGCTACATCGAGGACAATGCGCAGGACCTACCGACCGTGTCGGAGGTTGCGGGGTCGGTCGGTGTCAGCGTGCGTGCCCTGTCCGGCGCGTTCCGTGAGTACCTCGGGATCACGCCGCGAGACTGTCTGCGGGAGCAGCGGTTGCAGGGGGTGCGGCGAGAACTGTCGTCGTCGACATCCACGGTCGCTGCCGCCGCCGGTGCGTGGGGGTACGTGAACATGGGTGTGTTCGCAGCCGCCTACCGGCGGCGATTCGGCGAGAATCCGTCGGACACCCTGAGTCGCGCGCAGGGGTGACGCGGCTCACGAACGGCTGCCGATTCGGGACGGGTGTTGCCGATCGGGGACATGGGTGCCGCGCAGATCCTCGTAGGTTGCTCTCCTGCAACGACTTCTCGCCGACAGGAGAAAAACCATGGGCCAACGTGATTCGGAACTGAACGCCGTCCTGCGTGACGTGACGGCGGCCGGCGGTGCCGGGCAGGTGCCCGGTGTGGTCGCGATGCTGACGGACCGGAACGGCACCGTGTTCGAGGGTGCGGCCGGGCTCCGATCGGTCGGTGGCACACAGCAGCCGATGACCCTCGACACGGTCTTCGCGATGTTCTCGACGACGAAGGCGATCACCGGCACCGCCGTGCTGCAGTGCGTGGAGGAGGGGCTCGTCGACCTGGATGCGCCGGCAGCACGTTACCTCCCGGAGATCGGAAAGCTCCAGGTGATCGACGGGTTCGATGCGTCGGGGGCCCCGGTGCTGCGGGCGCCCCGGCGTGAGATCACCACGCGCATGCTGTTGCTGCACACCGCGGGACTCGGATACTCCTTCTTCGACGAGACCTACCACCGCCTGGCGGTCGAGCACGGTCAGCCCAGCATCATCACCGGGACCCGGGCGTCGTTGGAGACGCCGCTGCTGTTCGAGCCCGGTGAACGCTGGCAGTACGGTTCGAACATCGACTGGGCCGGCCTCGTGGTCGAGGCTGTCAGAGGTGAGCGGTTGGGTGACGTGATGGCCGAACGCATCTTCGCCCCCCTGGGGATGGCCGACACTGCGTTCACGATGACCCCGGAGATGGAACGGCGTAGGGCCACCGTCCATCAGCGGGGCGCGGACGGCACGCTCGAACCGCTCGACCTGGTTCTGCCGCAGGATCCCGAGGTGCACATGGGTGGGCACGGGCTCTACTCGACGGCCGGTGACTACACGAAGTTCCTGCGCATGTGGCTCGGTGACGGGGCGGGTGAGCACGGGCGTGTCCTCTCTCCGGACGCTGTGCGGCAGGCCGTGCTGAACGGGTTGGACGGTCAGCAGGTGACGATGCTGCCCGGCGTCGAGCCCGAACTCTCGCACGACGCGGAGTTCTTCCCCGGCCGGCGCAAGTCGTGGGCGTACACGTTCATGGTCAACGACGAGGACGCGCCGACGGGCCGGCCGGCCGGGTCTCTCGGCTGGGCCGGGCTCGCGAACCTCTACTACTGGATCGACCGACGCAGCGGTATCGCCGGATTCTGGGCGACGCAGATCCTGCCGTTCGTCGACCCGGCGTCGATAGGGGGCTATCTCGACTTCGAGACCATCACCTATCGCAGCCTCGACCGGAAATAGGCGGTTGCCCGGCTGGGTCCGCGTTGACCCCGCCGGGCGCACGTGTCAGACTCGAATCAATCGAACACGAGTTCGAAAGATGCGTCTTCCTCGTCGGCATCTTCCCTGATGTGCGGGCTGGTGCCTGCGGGAAGGCTGCAGAGGGATGGGATGGGGCAACGGTCCGCCGACGTGGGCGGAGATGGAGCGGGTGCTGTCGGGGCGGCCGCGTCGGGATTCGGAGTTCCCGGGCGACGGCGGCGACAGTCCCGCGTGGTCCCGTAAGCGCGGAGACTATCGAGGGGCGACGTCCCGGCCCGTCGGTGCCACCGTTCCCTACGCGGAACTGCACACGCACTCGGCCTTCAGCTTCCTCGACGGTGCCAGCCCGCCCGAGGAGTTGGTGGAGGAGGCGGTGAGGCTCGGTCTCGACGCGATCGCGCTGACGGACCACGACGGGCTGTACGGGGTGGTCCGATTCGCCGAGGCCGCGAAGGAACTGAACATGCGGACGGTGTTCGGGGCCGAGTTGTCGCTCGACGCGGCGCCGCGTACCGGCATCCCCGATCCGGACGGTACCCACCTGCTGGTGCTGGCGCGCGGGCAGGAGGGCTACCGGCGACTGTCCCGTCAGATCGCGGCCGCGCACCTGGCCGGCGGTGAGAAGGGCAAGCCGCGCTACGACTACGACGCGCTCACGGAGGCCGCCGGCGGGCACTGGCAGATCCTCACCGGCTGCCGCAAGGGTCACGTGCGGAGCGCGCTCGCGGCGGGTGGCCCCGAAGCGGCCGCCGCCGCCCTACATGATCTCGTCGACCGCTTCGGTGCGGATCGGGTGACGGTCGAACTGACGCATCGTGGGCTGCCGGAGGACGACGAGATCAACGCGCGGCTCGCAGAACTGGCCGGGCGGCAAGGCCTTTCCGTGATCGCCTCCACGGCTGCGCACTTCGCGGGACCGTCACGGCGACGGCTCGCGATGGCGATGGCCGCGGTGCGGGCCCGGCAGAGTCTCGACGAGGCGGCGGGCTGGCTCGCTCCCACCGGCGGCGCGCACCTGCGGTCGGGGGTGGAGATGGCGCGACTGTTCGCGCAGTACCCGCAAGCCGTGTCGGGTGCGGCCGAGTTGGGGCTCGAGTGCGCGTTCGACCTGCGGCTGATCGCGCCGCAACTGCCGCCGTTCGACGTCCCGGACGGGCACACCGAGGCGAGTTGGCTGCGTGAGCTCGCCATGCGGGGTGCGCGTCGGCGTTACGGGCCGCCGTCATCGAATTCGGCCGCCTACGAGCAGATCGAACACGAACTCGGAATCATCGAGAGGCTCAACTTTCCCGGGTACTTCCTCGTGGTCCACGACATCGTCTCGTTCTGCAAGGACAACGACATCCTCTGTCAGGGAAGAGGATCGGCGGCCAACTCGGCCGTCTGCTACGCGATCGGCATCACCAACGTGGACCCGGTGCGCAACCAGTTGCTGTTCGAACGGTTCCTCTCGCCCGAACGCGACGGCCCGCCCGACATCGACGTCGACATCGAATCCGACCGCCGGGAGGAGGCCATCCAGCACGTCTACACCAAGTACGGCCGCGAGTACGCCGCGCAGGTCGCCAACGTCATCACCTACCGGGGCAGGTCGTCGGTGCGGGACATGGCCCGCGCGCTCGGCTTCTCGCAGGGGCAGCAGGACGCGTGGAGCAAACAGGTCAGCAGGTGGAGCGGTGTCGGCGCGGAGACCGGCACCGACATCCCCTCGGCGGTCCTGGAGTTGGCCGCCCAGATCGAGGGCTTCCCACGACACCTCGGGATCCACTCCGGCGGCATGGTGATCTGCGACCGGCCCATCGCCGACGTGTGCCCGGTGGAATGGGCGCACATGGAGAACCGCAGCGTCCTGCAGTGGGACAAGGACGACTGCGCCGCAGTGGGACTGGTGAAGTTCGACCTGCTGGGCCTCGGCATGCTCTCGGCGCTGCACTACATGATCGACCTGGTCGCCGAGCACAAGGGGATCGCCGTGGACCTGGCGCAACTCGACCTGTCCGAGCAGGCGGTGTACGAGATGCTGCAGCGGGCCGACTCGGTGGGCGTGTTCCAGGTGGAGTCCCGCGCCCAGATGGCGACGCTGCCGCGGCTGAAGCCCCGCAACTTCTACGACCTCGTCGTGGAGGTCGCGCTGATCCGCCCCGGGCCGATCCAGGGCGGCTCGGTGCACCCCTACATCCGACGCCGCAACGGCCGCGAACCCGTCACGTACGACCATCCGTGTCTCGAGAAGGCACTGGAACGGACGCTGGGGGTTCCGCTGTTCCAGGAGCAGCTCATGCAGATGGCCGTCGACGTCGCCGGATTCACCGCCGCCGAGGCCGACCAATTGCGGCGGGCGATGGGGTCCAAGCGCTCACCGGAGAAGATGGAACGCCTGCGCGGGCGGCTCTACGACGGCATGCGGGAGCTGCACGGCATCACCGGCGAGGTGGCCGACCGGATCTACGAGAAGCTGTACGCGTTCGCGAACTTCGGTTTCCCCGAGAGTCATTCGCAGAGCTTCGCGTCGCTGGTCTTCTACTCGTCGTGGTTCAAGCTGCACCATCCGGCGGCGTTCTGTGCCGGGCTGCTGCGGGCGCAGCCGATGGGCTTCTACTCGCCGCAGTCGCTGGTGGCCGACGCCCGGCGGCACGGGGTGACGGTGCACGGGGCGGACGTCAACGCGAGCMTCCCGCACGCGACGGTGGAGGCGGCCGGCACCGAGGTGCGGCTGGGGTTGGGGGAGGTCCGCAACATCGGGACCGCGTTGGCCGAGCGGATCGTCGCGGCCCGCGACGAGGACGGGCCGTTCACCTCGTTCCTGAACCTGACCGGGCGGGTGGAACTGAGCACGGCGCAGGCCGAGTCGCTGGCCACGTCCGGGGCACTGGGCTGCTTCGGGATCTCGCGGCGGGAGGCGCTGTGGGCGGCGGGTGCCGCGGCGGGGGAGCGCCCGGACCGGTTGCCGGGAATGGGGGCGTCGACACGGGCGCCGACGCTGCCCGGCATGAGCGACATCGAACTCGCCGCCGCCGACGTGTGGGCCACCGGGATCTCGCCGGACACCTATCCGACCGAGTTCCTGCGCCCACAGCTCGAGGCCCTCGGAGTGATTCCCGCGTCGCGACTGCTGGACGTCCCCGACGGGGACCGGGTGCTGGTCGGGGGAGCGGTGACGCACCGCCAGCGACCCGCGACGGCCGCCGGGGTGACCTTCGTCAATCTCGAGGACGAGACCGGAATGGTCAACGTCGTGTGCTCGGTTGGCCTGTGGGCGAAGTACCGCAGGCTCGCGAACAGTGCCCCGGCGCTGCTGGTGCGCGGGCGGGTGCAGAACGCGGAGGGTGCGGTGACGATCGTCGCGGACCATCTCCAGTTGATGGACCTGCGGATGCCGACGAAGTCCCGGGACTTCCGCTGAGAGCAGCTTCACACCCCACCATATACCCCCTGGGGTATGCTCGACTCCAACATCGAGGAGGTAGATCGTGAAGGTTGTCATCGTCGGAGGTGTCGCCGGCGRCATGTCCGCGGCCACCCGCATGCGTCGTCTGGACGAGTCGGCGGAGATCATCGTGTTCGAGCGCGGCGCACACGTGTCGTTCGCGAACTGCGGTCTGCCCTACTATGCGGGCGGCGTCATCGAGGACCGCGACGAACTGCTGCTGCAGACCCCCGAGAGTCTCGGCGCCCGCTTCCGCCTGGACGTCCGGGTCCGCAGCGAGGTCGTCTCCATCGACGCCGACGCGCGCACCGTCACGGTCCGCGACCTGGAGTCCGGGAACACCTACGTCGAGAGCTACGACGAACTGGTCCTGAGCACCGGCGCGAGCCCCATCGTGCCGCCGCTGCCCGGCGTCGAGCGCGCCCTGATCCTGCGCGACGTCGAGGACGTCGACCGCCTGGTCGGGCAGATGGAGACGGCGCGCAGCGCGGTCATCGTCGGGGCCGGGTTCATCGGCGTCGAACTCGCCGAGAACCTCCGTCACCGCGACCTGGACGTCACCGTCGTCGAGCTCGCCGATCAGGTGCTCGCGCCCCTCGACCCCGAGATGGCCGCACCGGTCGCCGACCGCATGCGCCAGAACGGGGTGAACCTCGAGCTGGGCACCCAGCTCACCCGCATCGACGCGACCACCGCCGACCTGGCCGACGGGCGCACCGTCCCGRCCGACGTCGTGGTCATGGCGATCGGTGTCCGGCCCGAGACTGCGCTCGCGAAGATGGCCGGACTGAAGCTGGGGGAGCGTGGCGGCGTCGCGGTCGACGATCAGATGCGCACCTCGGTCCCGCACATCTTCGCGGTCGGCGACACCGTCGAGAAACACGACGCGATCGGCGACAGCGCAGCGCTGATCCCGCTGGCCAACCCGGCGAACCGTCAGGGCCGCCTGGTGGCCGACGTCATCGCGGGCCGACCCGTGCACGCGCGCTCGTCGTCGGGCACCGCAGTGGTCGGGGTCTTCGGGCTCGTCGTCACCGCGACCGGCTGGAACGAGAAGCGGCTGCGGGCCGCGGGCCGCCCGTACCGGGCCATCCACACCCATCCGCAGTCGCACGCCGGCTACTACCCGGGCGCGCAGCAGATGTCGATCAAGCTGCTGGTCGATCCCGAGACCGACGCGATCCTCGGCGCCCAGGCCGTGGGCGGTGACGGCGTCGACAAGCGGATCGACATCATCGCCACCGCGATGGCCGGTGGGCTGACGGCGTCGGATCTGGCCGACCTCGAACTGGCGTACGCGCCGCAGTTCGGTTCGGCGAAGGACCCGGTGAACATGCTCGGCTACATCGCCGACAACCTGCGCACCGACTCCACCCGCACCGTCCAGTGGCACGAACTCGATACCCTGGTCGCCGACGGTGCGTCGCTGGTCGACGTCCGCACCGCCGACGAGTTCGCGGCCGGCGCCATCCCCGGTGCCGTCAACGTTCCGCTCGACGAGCTCCGGGACCGTGTCGGTGAACTGCCGGCCGGTGACCTGGTCGTGCACTGCCAGGTGGGCCAGCGTGGTCACACCGCGGTGCGCCTGCTCGGACAGCTGGGTCGGCCCGCGGCCAACCTCGACGGCGGCTACAAGACGTGGGACGCGGGACGGCGTGTGAACGCGCCGGCCACCGTCTCGTGACGAACCGCGACAATCGAACRACTGCTGAAGAACATCCGGAAGGAACCCCATGCGTGAAATTGACGTGACCGAACTCGAATCGGTGTTGGCCTCGGGCGCCCCGCTCGTCGACGTCCGGGAGGCGGACGAGTTCGCCGGCGGGCACGTCCCGGGTGCCGTCTCGATCCCGCTGAGCGAGTTCGTCGCGCGCGTCGACGAGGTTCCCGCGGACGCCACCGTGTACATGATCTGCGCGGTCGGCGGCCGCAGCGGCCAGGCTGCCGAATACCTCGTGGCCCGCGGCGTCGACGCCGTCAACGTCGCCGGCGGCACCATGGCCTGGATGCAGTCCGGCCGCGCCGTCGACGCCGGCAGCTAGTCTCCTCCGGACCCGGTCGAGGTCGTCACGTACTCGGCCGGGTTTCTTCGGTCGTTCATATACCCCCACCCGTATTTTCGAACCATGAAGGGCAAGCTCATGACCACCACCGGACAGCAACGAGAAACTGCGAAGTCCCCGCCGCCCTCCAGCGAGTCAGTCGGCGGACCGCTCGCACGACTCGGCGCCGCGATGGCCGGCAACTTCAAATGGGTGATCACCGCCTGGCTGGTGCTCGTCGTCGCCCTCGGCGCCGCGGCACCGTCGGTGTTCAACTCGCTGGCCGGCGCCGGTTGGCAGGCCAACGGCTCCGAGTCGGTGCAGGTCCGCGAACTCGCGCAGGAACACTTCGGCGGCAACGCGTCGTCCGCGGTCCAGGTCGTCGTCCACTCCGACGACAAGCCGCTCGACGATCCCGCGATGCAGCAGGTGCTGGGCGAGGCCACGTCGATCCTGAAGGCCGACGCCCGCATCGGCGAGGTGATCCCGCCGCAGCCCGGCATGACCATCAGCCCCGACGCCCACACCGGAATCCTGGTGGCCGGCGCGAACGCGAACACCGACGAGATGGTGCGCGCGGTCGACGACCTGGGTGGTGACCTGACGGCCCTGTCCGGCGACGGCATCGATGTCTACCCGACCGGCGCGTCGGCGCTGTGGAGCGACTTCAACAAGGCCAACCACGAGGCGATGATCAAGGCCGAGATGATGTCGTGGCCGGTCACGCTCGGCATCATGGTGCTCGCGTTCGGCTCCCTCGTCGCGGCCGGTCTGCCGCTGCTGCTGACCCTCGCGGGACTCGTCGCGTCGGCCGGTGCGCTGGTGCTGCTCAACGAGATCACGCCGATCTCGGTGTGGGCCATGAACTTCGCGATGATGTTCGCCCTCGCCCTCGGCATCGACTACGCACTGTTCCTGGTGGTCCGCTTCCGGGAGGCGCTGCGCGCCAAGGCCGACGCGCGGCTCGCCGTCGCGGAGACGATGGACACTGCCGGCAAGGCCGTGCTGCTGTCCGGGCTGACCGTGCTGGTGAGTCTGTCGGCGGTGCTGCTGGTGCCCGCACCGGCGGTGCGGACGATGGCGGTCGGCATCATGCTCGCGGTCGTGTTCGTCCTCGCCGCGACGCTGACGCTGCTGCCCGCGGTCCTGGCCAAGCTGGGCCGCAAGGTCAACGCCGGTTCGCTGCCGTACGCCAAGAAGCAGCAGACCCAGAATGACGGCTCGCCGCTGTTCGCGAAGTGGGGACGACTGCTGGACCGGCGCCCGTGGCCGTTCGCGGTCGGTGCCGTCGCGATCCTGATCGGACTCGCGATTCCGCTGGGTGGGCTCGAGGTCGCGATGCCGTCGATCCAGGTGGTGCCCGAGGACGCCCCCGTCCGTCAGGGCTACGAACTGGTGCAGGAACAGATGGGCATCGGCGCACCGGGTGCGCTGCAGATCGTCGTGCCCGCGTCCGACGCCCCGGCAGCCGCCGAAGCGGCCGCGGCCGTCGACGGTGTCGCCGCGGTGACACCCGCGATGCCCGCGATGGACGGCTCCGACCTGATGATGATGCAGGCGCTGCCGACAGTGGATCCGTCCGATCCCGCGCTCGGCGGAACGCTCGACCAGCTCCGTGCCGAGCTGCCCGACAGCGCTCTCGTCGGCGGTGCGCCGGCGGAGAACCTGGACCTGCAGCAGGCGCTCAACGACTACCTGCCGCTGGTGATCGGCGTGATCCTGGCGCTCGGCTTCCTGCTGCTGCTGGTCGCGCTGCAGGCCCCGCTGGTGTCGCTGATCGGCACCGTGGTGAGCCTGCTCTCGACTGCCGCCGCGTTCGGTGTCTCGAAGCTGATCTTCCAGGACGGCCACCTGTCCGGGCTGCTCGGTTTCGAACCGCAGGGCTTCCTCGACGGCTGGGGTCCGGTGTTCTTCTTCGCGATGATCTTCGCGATCGCGATGGACTACACGGTGTTCCTGCTGTCGACGGTCAAGGAACAGTACGAGAAGACCGGTGACGCCCGTCGCGCCCAGATCGGGGGCATGGCGCACTCGGGCCGGGTCATCTTCGCGGCGGCCGCCGTCATGGTGGGCGTGTTCTTCAGCTTCGCGCTGGCCGAGCCGCTGCCGCCGAAGGAGATGGGCATCCTGCTCGGTGTCGCGGTGCTGCTCGACGCGGTGCTGATCCGCCTGGTGCTGCTGCCGGTGCTGCTGCGCCTGACCGGCAACGCCGCCTGGTGGTCCCCGCGCTGGCTGCGCCGGGCGCTGCCGAACATCACGTTCTCGCACGGGTGACTCCGGCGCCGGATCCGGCTGATGATCGTTGTCACAGCCGGATCCGGTCGGATACCCCTGTGGGTAATCTGGAAGTAGAACTAGGAGGTCCCATGACCGGAGACGAAGAGAGCATCGCCCTGGTGCTCAACCGACTGCGCCGCGCGCAGGGGCAGCTGGCGGGCGTCATCTCGATGATCGAGAACGGCCGCGAGTGCAAGGACGTCGTGACCCAGCTGGCCGCGGTGTCGCGGGCCCTGGACCGGGCCGGATTCAAGATCGTCGCCACCGGTCTGCGTGAGTGCCTGGCCGGCGACGGGAAGGCGTCCGAGCCGCTGACCGAGGCCGAACTGGAGAAGCTGTTCCTGGCACTGGCGTGATCGCCGGGAAACCGAACCGACAACCGTGAGGAGTCCGTCATGGATCTGGGAATCTCGACCCGCTTGAACACCGAGTTCGACGACGCGATCGCCAAGACGCGGGCCGCGTTGCAGGAGCAGGGTTTCGGTGTCCTCACCGAGATCGACATGCAGGCCACGCTGAAGACGAAGATCGGCGCCGAGATGGAGCAGTACGTCATCCTCGGAGCCTGCAATCCGCAGCTCGCGCACCGCGCGGTCGGGGTGGATCGTCAGATCGGCCTGCTGCTGCCGTGCAACGTCGTCGTCCGCGCCGACGGTGACGGCGTGATCGTCGAGGCCATGAACCCCGCGCTGATGGTCGAGGTGACCAAGGAGCCCGGACTCGAGTCCGTCGCCGACGAGGCCACGATCCGACTCCAGGCTGCCATCGACGCCCTCGCCTGACCGACGGTTCGGCCCGGCTCAGGCCGGGGCCGGAAGCGCCCTGGTCCGAACCTTGTGTGCGGTGTGCACTGCCACCACGCACCAGGCGACGACCAGGGCGCACAGCAGTCCGGCCGACAACACTCGCGGGATCTCGAAGTCACCCGCGACACCGAATGCTCCCATCCCGACCGCGCAGGCACCGACCGGGAAGGTGAAGCTCCACCAGCTCATCGTGAAGGTCAGACCGTTGCGGAACGCGCGGGCCGTGACCACGCCGACCGCGGTCAGCGCGACGATCATGATGGTGCCCATCAGCAGTCCGTACCCGAGCCCGAAGATGTGCAGGGCGTCGGCGACGTCGTGACCGACGGCCCCCTCCGCCGCCGTGCCCAGCAGGTTCGCCGCCGCGATCGACTGTCCGACGATGCCGAGCGGAATCCACATGGTCGGCAGGGCCTGCAGCGGCGGGAGTCCCCGCTCGCCGAACTCGCGTCCGACCATCGTGGCGATGACCAGCGCGAAGACCAGGGCGACCGTGAACAGCGCATAGCAGCCGGTCAGCATCGCCACACGCGGCCAGCCCTCCGGCAGGTGGTTCACCAGGGCGGCGCCGGTCGCGGCCGACACCATCGGCGGCACCACCGGCATGAGCCAAGYGGGCACCGGAGTGCCGCGATCGGCGACCGACCGCAACCGCATCCCCATCACCGCGCTCGTCACGAGTCCTCCCGCGGTGCCGATTGCCCAGAGCGTGCCCGCGATGGCGAAGGCCGCATCGGCGTTGATCACGGTGGACCCGACGGCCGCGGTCCCGGCTCCCACGGTGAGCACGGCCATCGGCAGCGCGCCGTAGAAGGGGAACATGGTGGCGCTGCGGGCGTAACCGCGGGCGTGCTCGGTGTGGCGGACCCAGTGGATGACGAACGCGGTCACCAGCACGACCAGCAGGGCCGTCGCCAGCAGCCAGAACGCGAGCGCGATTCCGCGCCGTCCGGGGAGGTCGACCGGGAGCGACGACGTGGCGACGGCGATGATTCCCGTGCCCATCACCATGGCGAACCAATTGGGGGTCAGGTGTGCCAGACGTGAAGCTGTGAGCATGACACCAACTCTCCCGTCTGGTCGTTGTCCCCGGTAGAAGCCTTGGGGTAGATGGGGTACAAACGCGCTTTGTGGGGCTAGCCTTGGTGGTATGCCGCTTTCGAACCGCGTACCCGAACTCGCCGCGCTGGACGTGCTGGTCGCGGTGGGTCGGCTCGGGAGCATGGGGGCCGCGGGGCGCGAGCACGGACTCAGCCAGCAGGCCGTCAGCGCGCGCGTGCGCTCCGCGGAACGCCAGCTCGGGATCCGCGTGTTCGACCGCGGCTCCGGCGGCGTCCAGCCCACCGCCGAGGGCGCACTGATCCTGGAATGGGCGTCCGCGATCCTCGACTCCGCGGAGGAGCTCGCGTCCGGAGTCGCCGCGCTGCGCGGCGAGATGGAGGCCAACCTCACCGTCGCGGCCAGCATGACCATCGCCGAGTACCTCGTGCCCGCCTGGACGGTCACGATGCGGCGCAAGCACCCGAACGTCGTCACCTCGATTCGGCTGCTCAACTCCACCGACGTCGCCGCGCAGGTACGGGCGGGGGAGGCCGACCTCGGTTTCGTCGAGGGGCCCGTGGTCCCGGACGGCCTCCGGTCGGTCGAGGTGGCCCGGGACGAACTGGTCGTGATCGTCCCGCCCGGCCATACCTGGATCTCACGCGCACCGATCGCCGCGAGTGAACTCGCGGCCACGGCACTGATCCAGCGGGAATCGGGGTCCGRCACCCGAACGACACTCGAGCACGCGGTGCCCGGATGCGTCGAGCCGCTGCTGGAACTGACGTCGTGCACGGCGGTCAAGGCGGCCGTCGTGGCCGGCAACGCTCCAGCCGTCGTGTCGTCGCTCGCGGTCGAAGCGGACCTCAACGACGGTCGGCTCTCGTCCGTCGAGGTGGAGGGTCTGCGGATGCCGCGACGGCTGCTCGCGGTGTGGGACGAGTCCCGCGGACTGCGCGGAGCCGCCCGCGACTTCCTCGAGATCGCCCGCACGGGAAGCTGACCACAGGCCCGGAATCCGGGCGGGAGTCAGATCCCCATCGCACGCGCCAACAGCGGCCACGACTGGTGCAGATCGTCCTGCCAGTACAACCACGAATGCGAGCCCGAGGGTGCGAAATCGAAGGTGGCCGGAATGTCGAGCTGCTGCAAGCGATTCGCGAGGTTGTGCGTGCACATGTTGGTGGCGGCCTCGATGACGCCGCCGACGGCGACCTGCCGCGCGAAGGCAACCAGGTCGCCTTCCACTCCGGGGGCGCCGAGGTGGTCGTACTGTCCCGGCAGCCCCGAGCCGGACGAGACGAACAGGGCGGTGCCCCGGAGTTTCTCGGCGTTCACCACGGGATCGTTGGCGATCCAGCCCGGCCCGCCGACGGGCCCCCACATGTTCGTCGGGTCGGCACCCTTCGCCGATCGGACGACCAGGTCGACGAACGCGCTACCGGCGGGGCTGCTCGTTTCGGCGCAACCGCTGTACGACCCGACACCCTTGTACAGGCCGGGAGCGGCGATGGCCAGGTTCAGGACCGACGTCGCGGTCATCGAGATGGCGGCGATCGAATTGTTTCCGTTGCCACCGAACTCGGCGTCGATGATCGGGGGCAGCTCGCGGGTCAGGAACGTCTGCCACTTGTTGCGGCCCAGGATCGGATCGTCGCGCTCCCAGTCGGTGTAGTAGCTCGCGGCGCCGTCCATCGGGGTGACCACGTTGACGTGCTTGTGGGCGAAGAACTCGGTGACGTCGGTGTTCTCCTGCCACGTCGCGTCCGTATTCCCGCCGCCGGCGCCGTTGAGCAGGTAGAGCGTCGGGCGAGGAGTCGAGGTCTCCGCGGGCAGCAGCACACGAACGGGGATCACCCGGTCCATCGACGGGGAGTAGACCTGTGCGGTGACCGCACGTGAGCCGTCGTCGTCCACTCGGGTCACGCGCGGTGCGGGTTCGGCGCTCGCCGCGGGTGCCTGGGCAAGGAGCCCGGTCACGACGAGTGCCGTCACGGACAGTACCGCGGCGCAGGCGTTCCGCAGACGGTGCACTGCTTCAGTACGCATGGTGACCCCTCAGCCACTCCGAGGGGTGGCACCCGACATACCTGCGACGCGCGCTAACACGCATTCCCCCTGCTAATTCAGGTTTTCGAGGGCACTGTAGCGCGTGTGACCCGGTCGTCGTACACCGGATCGGTCAAGTGTCCAACTCGGGACTCAGACGCCTCCGGCGAATCCGTGCTGACGCCACGCCTCGTACGTCACGACGGCGGCGGCGTTGGACAGATTCAGCGACCGCCTGCCCGGAACCATCGGGATCCGCACGTGTGCGGTCACGTGCGGATCGGCGAGAACCTCCTCCGACAGGCCCGTCGGCTCGGGACCGAACAGCAGGACGTCGCCCGGCTGGTACGCGATGTCGGCGTACGACGTCGACGCGTGCGCGGTGAACGCGAACACCCGGTCCGGATTCAGCGCCGCCCACGCCGCATCGAGATCCTCGTGCACGGTGACCGAGGCCAGGTCGTGGTAGTCGAGGCCGGCGCGGCGAAGCTTCGGCTCCGACAGGTCGAACCCGAGCGGTCCCACGAGGTGCAGTTCGCAGCCGGTACCGGCGACCATCCGGATCGCGTTGCCGGTATTGGGGGGAATGCGGGGCTCGTGGAACATCACTCGGAACACGGCGTTCAGCTTGCCAGGCGCCGGAGGTGCTCCGATACTCGGGCGCGGCGGCCTCGAGTACCGTTTCGGGGATGCGGCCGTGGCGCTCGATCGGGCCGCCGCCGCAAAGGACGCCGACACTGCCTGGGACTTCTATTCGCAGCGATGCCAGGCGGAGATCGGGGACGTCGAGTCTTACCGTCGTCTGCTCGACGCCTTCTATGCAGGCCGGGACCCGCGGCCGACCAGCTGGACCGTTCGCGTGATCGGATCGTCGGGCCAGGTGGTCACGGTGGACGCGGACCCGAACGCACCCGCGCACGCGATGGAGCCGCGCACCTGGACGCTGATCGACGATCGCTGGCAGTTCGACAACTTCTAGAGGACCGGTCGTAATTGTCGGTACCCGAGGGCAGCATGGACGTATGACGGGAGAACTCGTGGAGATCGTCGCGGAGGACTTCTCCGACGCCCGCATGTCGCGGGAGAACTGGAACCGGCAGCACTACACCGCGTGCTCGTTCCGGGACGCCGACCTGTCCGAGCTGCACACCGAGTTCGCCGTCTTCACCGAATGCGACTTCACCGGTGCCGATCTCACCGACTCTCATCATCACGGCAGTGCGTTCCGGTCGTGCATGTTCGCGCGGACCACCATGTGGCACAGCAGCTTCCGTAATTGCAGCCTGCTCGGATCGGTGTTCGTCGACTGTCAGCTGCGGCCGCTGCTGATCGACGAGGTGGACTTCACGCTGGTCTCGATGGGCGGCGCCGACCTGCGCGGGCTCGACTTCACCGACTCCCGGTTCCGCGAGGCCAACCTGGTGCAGGCGGACCTGCGCGGCGCGATCCTGCGGTCAGTGGACCTGCTCGGAGCCCGCGTCGAGGGTGCGCGACTCGAGGGCGCCGACCTGCGGGGAGCCCACGTCGACGCCGGGCTGTGGACCACCGCGAAGCTCGACAAGACCCAGGTGGAACTCACCCAGGCGGTGGCCTACGCGACCGCGATGGGACTCGTCGTCGAGCCGTGGTGACCGCGAAGATTCGGAGCCGGTGACGCGGAGTCACTCCAGCCTGGAACAATGGTCGCCGTGACTGCAACGATCCTGGATGGCAAAGCAACCCGCGACGAGATTTTCGAGGACCTCGAGGCCAGGGTGGCGGCCCTGAAGGAGAGGGGCATCACGCCCGGACTCGGTACCGTCCTCGTCGGTGACGACCCCGGCTCGGCGGCCTACGTTCGTGGCAAGCACAACGACTGCGCCAAGGTCGGAATCACCTCCATCCGCCGCGACCTGCCCGCCGATATCACCCAGGCCGACCTCGAGGCCACCATCGACGAACTCAACGCCAACCCCGAGTGCACCGGCTACATCGTGCAGCTCCCGCTGCCCAAGCACCTCGACGAGAACGCGGCCCTCGAGCGCATCGACCCCGAGAAGGACGCCGACGGTCTGCACCCGGTGAACCTGGGTCGTCTGGTCCTCGGCAAGGAGGCCCCGCTGCCGTGCACCCCGCGCGGCATCGTCCACCTGCTGCGCCGCTACGAGGTCCCGATCGCCGGCGCGCACGTCGCCGTCGTCGGTCGTGGCGTCACGGTCGGCCGTCCCATCGGCCTGCTGCTCACCCGCCGATCGGAGAACGCGACGGTCACCCTGTGCCACACCGGAACCCGCGATCTCGCGGCGCAGGTGCGCCAGGCGGACATCGTCATCGCCGCCGCGGGCGTGCCGGGACTGATCACCGCCGACATGGTCAAGCCGGGTGCCGCGGTGCTCGACGTGGGTGTCAGCCGCACCGCCGACGGACTCAAGGGTGACGTCGCCCCCGACGTCCGCGAGGTCGCCGGATTCATCTCCCCGAACCCCGGTGGCGTCGGACCCCTGACCCGTGCATTCCTGCTCACCAACGTCGTGGAGCGCGCCGAGCAGCTCGCCGGTCTGCGCGACTAGGCTCGCCCAGTGTCCCAGCCTGTGACGCGGTTCGTGCGACAGAACCTCCCGATGCTGGCCGTCCTCCTCGTGGTGGCGGCCGCATTCGTGCTGGTCCTCGCCGACCGCTGGCGGCGTGGCGCCTTCGTGCTCGGAGGCGCCATGCTGCTCGCGGCGTTCCTGCGCGGCATCCTCTCGCCCGACCGGGTCGGGCTGCTGGCCGTGCGGGGCAAGGGGTTCGACGTCGCGGCCATGGCGGTCGTCGGCGTCACGATCCTCGCGCTGGCGGTCTCGATCGATCCGCTCGGCACCGACTGACGCGCCGAGCGGACCGCCGGGACCTGCTCTACCGGATCAGCGCGCCGCGCGCGCCAACTCCATCGTTTCCTTCAGCAGTTCGGCCACCGCGTCGGCCTCGGTGAGGAAGCCGTCGTGGCCGTCCTTCGACTCGAGGACCCGCAGCCGGTCGCAGCCGGGCAGGCCGTCCGCGAGCTCCTTCTGCAGCCGCAGCGGGTACAGCCGATCCGAGTCGACGCCACCGACGATCACCGGAACGTCGGTCGACGCGAGCGCCGCCTCGATACCGCCGCGTCCGCGTCCGACGTCGTGCCGGTTCATGGCCTCGGTCAGCAGCACGTACGTGCTCGGGTCGAACCGGGAGACCAGCTTGTCGGCCTGGTGTTCGAGGTAGCTCTGGACTGCGTAACGTCCGCCGTCCCAAGGGTTCTCGTCGCCCTGGCCGTCGTTCGCGAAGCGCGAGTCCAGCTCGTTCTCCGTGCGGTACGTCAGGTGTGCAATCCGGCGGGCGAGGCGCAGTCCGGTCGCCGGGACGCGGCCGGTGCCGTGATAGTTGCCGCCCTGCCAGTCGGGGTCGGCCTCGATGGCCGCGATCTGGGTGGTCTGGGTGCCGATCTGGTCGGCGGTCGCACGCGCGCCCACCGCGAGGATCAGCGCCGAATCGACCCGATCGGGGCGCCCGACGACCCATTCGAGTGCGCGCATGCCACCCATCGACCCGCCGACGACGGAGGACAGGCGCTCGATGCCGAGCAGGTCCGCGAGCGCGATCTCGGCGGTCACCTGATCGCGGATGGAGATCGCGGGGAACCGTGAACCCCACGGCGACCCGTCGGCCGCGAGTGAACCCGGGCCGGTGGTGCCGCGGCAGCCGCCCAGCACGTTGGTGGCGAGCACGCACCACTCGTTGGTGTCGATCGGCGCGCCGGGCCCGACCATGCCGTCCCACCAGCCGGGGGAGGGGTGTTCGGCGTCCGCCGGCCCGGTCACGTGCGAATCGCCGGTCAGGGCGTGCTCGACCAGGATCACGTTGTCGCGGTTGGGCGCCAGTTCACCCCACCGCTGGACGGCCAGCGTGACGTCGGGCAGCACCGCACCGCTCTCGAGTTCGATCGAGCCGATGTGGACAGTGCCCAACTGCCCGTCCGGCGGAGGGAATCCGGCCGGACGGGCGTTGCGAACGGGGCTGACGGTCAAGATGCCGCCGCCGCAAACCCGGCATCTAGGTCGGCGAGGATGTCGTCGAGGCCTTCGATCCCGACGGCGAGGCGGACGAGACCCGGGGTGACGCCGGAGGCGAGCTGCTCTGCGGGAGTCAGCTGCGAGTGCGTCGTCGAGGCGGGGTGGATCACCAGCGACCGCACGTCACCGATGTTGGCGACATGGCTGTGCAGGGTGAGGGCGTTGACGAACTTCTTGCCCGCGTCCACGCCACCGGCGAGCTCGAACGCCACGATGGCGCCGGTGCCGCGGGGGGCCAGCGTCTTGCCGCGCTCGTGCCACGGCGACGACGGCAGACCGGCGTACGACACCGAGGTCACCTCGGGGCGGGCCTCGAGGTACTCGGCGACGGCCTTCGCGTTCGCGACGTGGCGCTCCATGCGCAGGCTCAGCGTCTCGATGCCCTGCGAGATGAGGAACGCGTTGAACGGCGAGATGGCCGCACCCAGGTCGCGCAGCAGCTGCACGCGGGCCTTGAGCGCGAATGCCGGTGCGCCGAGATCCGCGTAGACGACGCCGTGGTAGCTCGGGTCGGCGGTGGTGAAGTTGGTGTGGCGGCCCTGTGTCCAGTCGAAGTTGCCGCCGTCGACGATCACGCCGGCGACCGCGGTGCCGTGGCCGCCGAGGTACTTGGTGGCCGAGTGGACGACGATGTCCGCGCCGAACTCGAGCGGACGGATCAGGTACGGGGTCGCGACCGTGTTGTCGACGATCAGCGGGATGCCGTTCTCGTGCGCGACCTTCGAGATGCCGGGGATGTCCAGCACGTCGTTGCGCGGGTTCGAGATGGACTCACCGTAGAACGCCTTGGTGTTCGGGCGGATGGCGGCGCGCCACTGCTCGATGTCGTCGGGATCCTCGACGAACGAGACCTCGATGCCCAGCTTGCGCAGCGAGTAGTGGAACAGGTTGTACGTGCCGCCGTACAGGCGCGGGCTCGACACGATGTGGTCGCCGGCCTCGGCGAGGTTGAGGATCGCGAACGTCTCGGCGGCCTGACCGGACGCGAGCAGCAGCGCTGCCACGCCACCCTCGAGCGCGGCGATCCGCTGCTCGACGGCGTCCTGCGTCGGGTTCATGATGCGGGTGTAGATGTTGCCCGGCTCTGCCAGCCCGAACAGTGCGGCGGCGTGGTCGGTGCTGTTGAACGTGTACGAGGTGGTCTGGTAGATCGGCAACGCGCGCGCGTTGGTGGTGCCGTCCGGCAACTGGCCAGCGTGGATCTGCTTGGTCTCGAAGCTCCAGTCGGCCGTCGGATCGGTCGCGGCGTCCGTGATGTCGGTCATGAGTCGTCTACTCCAGGTTGGGGAGGTGATGAGTCGGCGCTGCGGCGTCCGCGCGCCGGAATGACTGGGCTATCTGCGACAACAACACATGAGAAACCTCCGGTGGGGCATGGCCCGGTCAGTGGGTCCGTCCCAGCGGACCCGCGCTTGTCACCCGACTCTCGCCGGGAAACCTGGTCATCACCCGGGGCACCCCACCGCGGTTGGAGGGTTGCCGACCAGCGAGCCGGGGCTTGACGCTGGCACTCATGACCTGCCGCCGATAGTAGCGGTATCGACCGCGCGGTTGGAAGGAGGGCGGGCAAGCGCGTCGAGAAGGGAAAGTGACGAGCCCCACTTGACTTAGCTGTATATACAGGACTAAACATGTGCCGCAGGTTGTGACGCAGGGCACAAAACTCGCACAAAACTGTGGGTTTCCGATCCGCGCTGCGTCCGCCGATAACGCCACCGTCCAGGGAGTTCGATTGTGACAGACACTGCCCCGGCGCTGACCCGAGGTCTCACAGCGCGCCATATCCGCTTCATCGCCCTCGGTTCCGCCATAGGCACCGGCCTCTTCTACGGCTCCGCGGAGGCGATAAGCCAGGCGGGGCCGTCCGTCTTGCTGGCCTACTTGATCGGCGGCGCGGTGATCTACATCGTGCTCCGTGCGCTCGGCGAGATGGCGGTGAGCAACCCGGTCTCGGGTTCGTTCGGCGAGTACGCGAGCAAGTATCTGGGTCCGCTCGCGGGATTCGCGACCGGCTGGACCTACACGTTCGAGATGATCGTGGTCTGTCTGGCCGACGTGACGGCCTTCGGCGTCTACATGGGTTTCTGGTTTCCGGATGTCCCGCGGTGGATCTGGGTGTTGTCGGTCATCTTCTTCATCGGCGCGATCAACCTGCTCAGCGTCAAGGTCTTCGGTGAGGTGGAGTTCTGGTTCACGATCGTCAAGATCGTGGCGATCGTGGCGATGATCGCCGGAGGTATCGCGGTTCTGATCTTCGGGTTCGGTCTTCACGACACCAGCGAGGGAGTGTCGAACCTGTGGAACGAGGGCGGGTTCTTCGCCACTGGGCTCGGCGGGTTCCTCGGCTGCTTCGCGATCGTGATGTTCGCATTCGGTGGCACCGAGATCATCGGCATCACAGCGGGCGAGGCCGAGGACCCGAAGAAGACCATTCCGCGAGCGATCAACACCGTGCCCATCCGGATCATCGTCTTCTACGTGCTCACACTCGCCGTGATCATGGCGATCACCCCGTGGCAGAACATCGGGTCCGAGGGCAGCCCCTTCGTGCAGATCTTCCAGGGACTCGGCATCGGTCCGGCCGCGACGGTGCTGAACGTCGTGGTGATCACCGCTGCGCTGTCCGCGATCAACAGCGACATTTTCGGCGCCGGCCGCATGATGTACGGAATGGCGCAGCGTGGGTACGCGCCGAAGGTGATGAGCCGGGTCTCCCGCAACGGGGTCCCGTGGATGACGGTGGTGATCATGGTCGCCGCACTGTTGGTCGGCGTCTTGCTGAACTACACGATGCCGGACCGGGTCTTCCTCGTCATCGCGTCGATCGCGACCTTCGCGACGGTCTTCGTCTGGCTGATGATCCTGTTCGCCCAGTACCGCTCGCGGAAGCAGATGAGCGCGGACGAGGTTGCGGCACTGAAGTTCCCGGTGCCGTTCTGGCCGTACGGGCAGCTGATCGCGATCGGCTTCCTGGTCTTCGTCATCGCCGTGCTGGCCTTCGACGCCGACTCTCGAGTGGCACTCGTGGTCGGCGCGGTGTGGCTGGTGCTGCTCGCCCTGGCCTACCGCCGCTGGGCGCGCCCGGAGCCCGTAGTCGAGGACGAGATCCTCGTCGATCCCGTCTGACACCGACCACAACTTCGAGCACGACCCTTACTTTTCGAAACGGAGAACAAAGATGAGCACGAACACCCTCCCGCGTACCGCAGACCAGGCAGCGAAGGAGATCGCACCTGTCGTTGTCGGTGTCGGCGCGGTGACGCCCGAGGAAGTCGTGCGCGTCGCACGATTCGGTGCGACGGTGCAACTGTCCGAGGAGGCCCTGTCGGCCATCGGCGAGAGCCGCGCCCGTATCCGGGCACTCGCCGAGGATCCGAAGCCGGTCTACGGAGTGTCCACCGGTTTCGGTGCCCTGGCCACCCGGCACATTCCGCTGGAGTTGCGGGCACAGTTGCAGCGCAGCCTGATCCGCTCGCACGCCGCCGGGTCCGGTCCCGAGGTGGAGCGTGAGGTGGTCCGGGCGCTGATGCTGCTGCGACTGTCGACGCTCGCGACCGGCCGCACCGGGGTTCGCCCGGAGGTGGCGCAGGTCTACGCGGCGCTGCTGTCGTCCGGCATCACCCCGGTGGTCCACGAGTACGGCAGCCTCGGCTGTTCCGGCGACCTCGCGCCGCTGGCGCACGTCGCGCTCGTCGTCATCGGGGAAGGCACCGTGCGGAACGCCGACGGCGAGCTGATGCCCACCGCCGAGGCGCTGGCCGCGGCCGGGATCGAGCCCGTCCAGCTCGAGGAGAAGGAGGGCCTCGCCCTCATCAACGGCACCGACGGCATGCTGGGCCAGCTGGTCCTCGCCTGCCACGATCTGCACAAGCTGCTCTCGCTCGCCGACATCACCGCGGCGATGAGCGTCGAGGGCCTGCTCGGAACGGACAAGGTCTTCGCCGCGGACCTCCAGGCGCTGCGCCCGCAGCCCGGGCAGGCGGTCGCGGCCGCAAACATGACCCGGATCCTCGCCGGCTCGGAGATCGTCGCCAGCCACGCCAACCCGGACTGCACCGTCGTCCAGGATGCCTACTCCCTGCGATGCGCGCCCCAGGTCGCGGGCGGTGCGCGCGACACCCTCGCCCACGCGGAGCGGATCGCGTCCTACGAGCTGGCGAGTGCGGTCGACAATCCGGTCGTCACCCTCGACGGCCGAGTCGAGTCGAACGGCAACTTCCACGGTGCGCCCGTGGCCTACGTACTGGACTTCCTGGCGATCGTCGTCGCCGACGTGGCGAGCATGAGTGAGCGCCGGACGGACCGGTTCCTGGACAAGGCGCGCAACCACGGGCTGCCGCCGTTCCTGGCCGACGATCCGGGCGTCGACAGTGGACACATGATCGCTCAGTACACCCAGGCTGCGATCGTCTCCGAGCTCAAGCGCCTCGCCGCGCCGTCGAGCGTGGACTCGATTCCGTCCTCGGCGATGCAGGAGGATCACGTGTCGATGGGTTGGTCGGGGGCGCGCAAGCTGCGCCGCGCGATCGACGGACTCACCCGGGTGCTGGCCATCGAGGCTCTCACCTCGGCGCGTGGTCTCGACCTGCGGGCGCCCCTGCAGCCGTCGCCGGCGACCGGTGCCGTGCGCGACACCCTCCGCGAGCACGTCGAGGGTCCCGGCACGGACCGCTACCTGGCCCCCGAAATCGAGGCTGCGGTGCAGTTGGTTGCGTCGGGTGCGCTGCTCGGTAGCGCCGAGGCCGTCGTCGGCGAACTCGGCTGATCGGCCGACGGAGGGTCGCCGCGCGCAATCGCGGCGGCCCTCTGCGGAAGTCTGGTTACTGAACGGTAGGGTGTGCGGCTTTCGGCCCGGTGGTTGCGGTCCGGGCGGATAGCAGTACGCTCGTCATGTTTGGATCGGCCCTCACGCGGGAGATCCGGACCGTATACGTTTGATAATTGAACCGTTGGCGGACCCGCCCACAAAGTGGTCCGTGCACGTGGAACCAGGGAAACTTCCTAGGAGGACACGAAGCCCCCATGTCCAAGATCAAGGTCGAAGGTAAGGTCGTCGAACTCGACGGCGACGAGATGACTCGCATCATCTGGCAGTTCATCAAAGACAAGCTGGTCCATCCCTACCTGGATGTCGACCTGGAGTACTACGACCTGGGGATCGAGCATCGCGATGCGACCGACGACCAGGTGACGATCGACGCTGCAGAAGCGATCAAGAAGCACGGCGTCGGCGTCAAGTGCGCGACGATCACCCCGGACGAGGCCCGGGTCGAGGAATTCGGCCTGAAGAAGATGTGGCGTTCCCCGAACGGCACCATCCGTAACATCCTGGGCGGCACCATCTTCCGTGCGCCGATCCTGATCTCCAACGTCCCGCGTCTGGTCCCGGGTTGGACCAAGCCGGTCATCGTCGGACGTCACGCGTTCGGTGACCAGTACCGCGCCACGGACTTCAAGGTCCCCGGCGCCGGCACCGTCACCATCACCTACACCCCCGAGGACGGCTCCGAGCCGATCCAGCACGAGGTGTGCAAGATTCCCGAGGACGGCGGCGTCGTCATGGGGATGTACAACTACAAGAAGTCCATCCAGGACTTCGCCCGCGCCTCGCTCGCGTACGGCCTGCAGCAGAACTACCCGGTGTACCTCTCCACGAAGAACACCATCCTCAAGGCCTACGACGGCATGTTCAAGGACGAGTTCCAGAACATCTACGAGACCGAGTTCAAGGCCGAGTTCGATGCCGCAGGTCTGACCTACGAGCACCGCCTCATCGACGACATGGTCGCCTCCTCGCTCAAGTGGGAGGGTGGCTACGTCTGGGCCTGCAAGAACTACGACGGCGATGTGCAGTCGGACACGGTTGCGCAGGGCTACGGCTCGCTGGGTCTGATGACCTCCGTGCTGATGACCCCGGACGGCCGCACGGTCGAGGCGGAGGCCGCACACGGCACCGTCACGCGCCACTACCGTCAGCACCAGCAGGGCAAGCCCACCTCGACGAACCCGATCGCGTCCATCTTCGCGTGGACCCGGGGCCTCGAGCACCGCGGCAAGCTGGACAACACCCCCGAGGTCATCGACTTCGCGCAGCAGCTCGAGGACGTCGTCATCAAGACCGTCGAGAACGGTCAGATGACGAAGGACCTCGCTCTGCTGATCGGACCCGACCAGGGTTGGCAGACCACCGAGGAGTTCCTCTCCACGCTGGACGAGAACCTGCAGAAGGCTCGCGCGTCACGCTGATGCGTCGCTCACTTCAGCTGAAACGGGACGTTCCCCTCGTGGGAACGTCCCGTTTTCTTTCGGTCGGTACCGTCGAACGTCTGCTGTTTTCACCGTGCCCCGAAAGGCATCTCTTCTTGACCATCTCGGCCCCCGCCCAGACGTCCACGGACGTGTTCCTCTCACCCACCGGCCGCCGCCGCGCGATGCTGGCGCTCGCGATGGGTGGCTTCGGCATCGGCACCACCGAGTTCGTGGCGATGGGCCTGCTGCCGCAGATCGCCGGCGGCCTGGGCGTCTCCGAGCCCACCGCCGGGCACGTCATCACCGCGTACGCGCTGGGTGTCGTGGTGGGCGCGCCGCTGATCGCGGCGCTCACCGCGCGGATGCCGCGCCGGGCGCTGCTCATCGGCCTGATGATCGCCTTCACCGTCGGGAACGCGGCCGCGATCGTGGCCCCGAACTACGGCGGGCTGATGGTCGCGCGTTTCGTCGCCGGTCTGCCACACGGCGCCTACTTCGGTGTGGCCTCGCTCGTGGCCGCCCACCTGGCGGGACCCGGCCACCGCGCGAAGGCGGTGGCGATGGTGATGTCGGGTCTCGCGGTCGCCAACGTCGTCGGCGTGCCGGCCGCCACCTGGATCGGGCAGGGCTTGGGCTGGCGCAGCGCATTCGCGGTGGTCGCCGTCATCGGCGCCGTCACCGTCGCCGCGATCACCGTGTGGGTTCCGCCACTGCACGCGATCCGCACCAGCAACCCGGCCACCGAACTCGGCGCACTGTGGCGGGGCCAGGTGTGGCTGACCCTGGTGGTGGGCATGGTCGGCTTCGGCGGCATGTTCGCCGTCTACACCTACGTGAGCTCGACGATGACGGAGGTCGCCGGGCTGCCGATGTCCCTGGTGCCGCTCGCGCTGATGGTCTACGGGCTCGGCATGGTCGCCGGAAACCTCCTCGGCGGCCGGCTCGCGGACCGTGCCCTCACCCGCGGACTGTTCGTCATGATGGGCGCGTTGGTGGTGCTGCTCGCGCTCTTCRCCGTCGCCGCGCACAACCCGTACACGGCGATGATCGTGCTGTTCCTCGTCGCCGCCGCCGGATCGGCGCTGGTGCCCGGACTCCAGACCCGGCTGATGGACGTCGCCGCGGACGCACAGACCCTCGCAGCGGCCCTCAACCACTCCGCGTTGAACATCGCGAACGCGTTCGGCGCGTGGATCGGTGGTGTCGTCATCGCGGCCGGATTCGGCTACACCGCCCCCGCCCTGGTGGGTTCGCTGCTGGCCCTGACGGGCATCGCGGTCCTCGCCGTCGCGGTGGTGACGGCCCGCCGATAGCGTCGGCCCGTTCGGCTACGGTTCTTCGCGTGCCACATATCATCACCACGGTCAATGTCAACGGCGTCCGCGCTGCCGCCCGCAAGGGGTTGCTCGAGTGGCTCGAGGGCTCGCAGGCGGACGTCGTGTGCCTGCAGGAGACCCGCGCGTCGGACAAGCAGCTCCACGAGACCCTCGCGCCGGCGCTCGATGCCGGCTGGCACCTCGCCTCCGCGGAGCCGTCCGCGAAGGGTCGCAACGGTGTCGCGGTGCTGTCCCGTCGCGCCGCCGACGCCGTGCGGATCGGGTTCGGTGACGACGAGTTCGCCGACGCCGGGCGCTACATCGAGGCCGACTTCGACACCCTGACCGTCGGCAGCCTGTATCTGCCCACCGGTGAGGCCGAGACGCCCAAGCAGGAGCAGAAGGAACGCTTCATGGCGTCGTTCGCGGCGCACCTGAACCGCAGCGCCGAGTCGTCCGCCGCGGCGGGACGCGACGTTCTCGTGTGCGGTGACTGGAACATCGCCCACACCGAGCGGGACATCAAGAGCTGGAAGGGCAACGTCAAGAAGTCCGGTTTCCTGCCGGGCGAGCGTGCCTGGGTCGACGCCCTCCTCGCCGACGGGGCCTGGGTCGACGTTGTGAGGACGCTGCACCCCGAGGTCGACGGCCCGTACTCGTGGTGGTCGTACCGCGGCAAGGCGTTCGACACCGACGCGGGCTGGCGCATCGACTACCACCTGACTACGCCGGGCCTGGCGGAGCGGGCGAAGGAGGCCCGTGTCGAGCGGGCCGCCACGTACGCCGAGCGCTGGTCGGACCACGCGCCCGTCACGGTCCAGTTCCGCTGATGGCGTCACCGAAGTCCAAGAACTCGCTGCTGGCGCTGCTCGTGGCGATCGTCGGCCTCGCCGTGGCGATCGTCCTCGGGACGCAGAGCGGGGGAGACGACACGGCACCGGCCGCAGCCTCGGTCACGTCGGTGACGAGCGGCGTCGCCGCGTCCGGCACCAAGACCACCCCTACCACCAGTACCAGGACCACCACCAGCCCGACCGCCACCACGAGCCCGGCGAAGAAGGCCGCGAACAGCGCCGTCCCCGAGTACGTGTGGACCACGCTGGCCGCGATCGACGCCGGCAGCTGGCCGCCCGCCGACGCACCCGGCACGCAGGGCGGGCGGGTGTTCGGCAATCACGAGGGCCGGCTGCCCGGCAAGTCCGACAGCGGTCAGAAGGTCCGCTACCAGGAGTGGGACGTCAACCGGAAGCAGAGCGGCCGGGGTCGCGACGCCGAACGCATCATCACCGGTGACGACGGCTCCGCGTGGTACACCTCGGACCATTACGAAACATTCGTGAGGATGCGCTGATGACGAGGACGCTGTGATGACACCCGGGTTCCCGCGCGGACTGTCCCTGCTGGTGACGGATCGGGGCCGGGCGGCGGGTATCGAGGAGGACCTGCGCGCGGCCGGGCGTCCGGTGCGGCACGTGCGCGGACGACGGATGTCGACCGTGCCGGCCCTGTTCGACGAGTTCGCGGCCGCACTGCAGTTCCCGTACTACTTCGGCCGCAACAAGGACGCGTTCGACGAGTGCCTCGGCGAGATCGGCGACACCGTCGGACCCGACCCCGTGGTGTTCGTCCTCGACGCCGACGCGTTGCTGGGCGAGCAGGTCTCGGAGCTGGCCTGGTTCGCCGAAGCCGTGGGCGATGTGCCGGGGTCGATCGTGTTGCAGGTGCGGCCCGGCCACGCCGACACTGTGGTCGACCGATGCCTGGCCGTCGGCGTGCACCTCCCTCGCATCGCCGATCCGGACGCGTGAAAGTATCGGGGATTATGTCGAGCACTGCAGAGAACACCGCGACCCCTCCGACCGCGAAGCCTCGCGTCCTGTCGGGCATCCAGCCGACCGCCGACTCGTTCCACCTCGGCAATTTCCTCGGTGCGCTGCAGCAGTGGGTGCCCCTGCAGGACGAGTTCGATGCGTTCTACTTCATCCCCGACATGCACGCGATCACCGTGCCGCAGGACCCCAAGGAACTGCGCATGCGCACCCTGCGGGCCGTCGCGCAGCTGCTGGCCGTGGGCATCGACCCCGAGCGGTCGACGCTGTTCGTGCAGAGCCAGGTGCCGCAGCACGCCGAGCTGGCGTGGGTGCTCAACTGCATCACCGGTTTCGGTGAGGCCAGCCGCATGACGCAGTTCAAGGACAAGTCGGCGCGGCAGGGCAGCGACCACGCGAGCGTGGGTCTGTTCACGTACCCGGTCCTGATGGCCGCCGACATCCTGCTCTACCGCCCGCAGCGCGTGCCGGTGGGCGAGGACCAGCGTCAGCACCTCGAACTCGCGCGCGACCTCGCCGGCCGCTTCAACACCCGCTTCGGCAAGACGTTCGTGATTCCGGAGCCGCAGATCATCAAGGGCACCGCGAAGATCTACGACCTGCAGGACCCGACGTCGAAGATGAGCAAGTCCGGCCCCACCCCGGCCGGCCTGATCAACCTGCTCGACGACCCCAAGGTCTCGGCCAAGAAGATCAAGTCCGCGGTCACCGACAACGAGCGCGAGATCCGCTTCGATAGGGCGAACAAGCCGGGCGTGAGCAATCTGCTCACCATCCAGTCGGCGTTGTCAGGCAAGAGCATCGACGATCTGGTGGCCGGGTACGAGGGCAAAGGCTACGGCGACCTCAAGTCCGACACCGCCGAGGTCCTCGCCGACTTCGTCACCCCGCTGCGCGCGAAGGTCGACGGGTACCTGTCCGACCGGACCGAGCTGGATCGGATCCTCGCCGCCGGCGCCGATCGGGCCCGTGAAGTTGCTGCCCGGACACTCGGCCAGGTCTATGAGAAGGTGGGATTCCTGACCAGTAAGGGGTAGATCTGCACATGACGGACGAGGCGCCGAGCTTTCTCGACAGGCAGCGAGCGGCGCGGCCGTGGCTCGATCACCTCGTTCGCGCGGGCGGGCGCTATCAGCAGCAGAAGGGCGACTACTACGCCGCCGGGATCACGTACTTCACGATCCTTGCGATCGTGCCGATCCTGATGGTGGCGTTCGCCGTCGCGGGCTTCGTGCTCGCCGGCAATCCCGACTGGATCACCGACATCCAGGACCAGGTCAGCAAAAACATGCCGGGTGGGCTCGGCGACACCGTCAACTCCCTGATCGACTCGGCCATCTCGGCGCGTACCGGTGTCGGTGTGCTCGGTCTGCTCGGTGCCGCCTACGCGGGACTCGGGTGGATGGCGAACCTGCGCGACGCGCTGACCGCGATGTGGGAGACCACTCACGAGTCCGGGAACTTCATCGTCACCAAGTTGAAGGATCTCGCTGCCCTCCTCGGGCTGGGCCTGACGATGCTGGTGTCGTTCGGACTGTCCGCTCTCAGCAACGGGCCCCTGTCCGGCAAGGTCGTCGCATGGCTCGGCGCGGAGAACATCACCGGCGTCGGGGTGGCGGTGCGGATCGTGTCGCTCGTGATCGGTCTGCTCGCGACGTGGGCCGTGCTGACCTGGGTGATCGCGCGCCTGCCCCGCGAACCGGTGACGCTGCGCAGCGCCGCCCGGGCCGCCTTCGCCGCCGCGATCGTGTTCGAGATCTTCCGTCAGGTCGGAGCGCTCTATCTGGCGGCCGTCAGTCGGGGGCCCGCCGGTATCGCGTTCGGACCGATCCTCGGCCTGCTCGTGTTCAGCAACCTCACCGCGCGCCTGATCCTCTTCGCGACCGCGTGGGCGGCGACCGCGCGGGAGAACCTCGATAACGCGTTCGTGCCGCCCCCGGACTCGGCGGTCATCCGCCCGCGCGTGCAACTGCGCGCGGGGCCGTCCGTGAAGGAGGCGCTCGCGTTCACCGGCGCCGGCGCGCTCGCGGCCATCGGACTGGCCGGCCTGTGGAAGCGCCGGGGGGACTGACCGACGCTCAGCGACGACGGCGGCGGCGGGTGAGCGCGCGGGCCCAGACGAGGAGCCCGACGATCACGCCCGATCCGACGATTCCCACCGCGACTCGCCCGGCGACGTCCTTGTTCGGCAGATCCGATCCGGACGCCAGATCCATACCGCCGGCATCGGAGCTGCCCGGTCCCGCGACGGCCACCGCCGACCCGTCGGTCGCGGACATCGGATCCACGAGTGCGCCCACGGCAGTGTCGGGATCGAGGGCATAGCCGTAGTCGAGCAGCCGTGCGGCCTGCTCCCACGGACGGATGGGCAGCACGTCGGCGGCCATCAGCGTGACCGCCAGCCGCCGCCCGTCGCGATCGGCGCCGCCCACGAACGTCTGGCGGGCGTCGTCGGTGTAACCGGTCTTGCCGCCGAGTGCCCCCGCGTAGTTGGCGAGCAGCAGGTTGTCGTTGTAGATCGGGTAGGGCTCGACCGGCTTGCTGTCGGGCACAGTCGGGTCCGCCGGGTGCCCGGGGAACATCACCTCGTCGGTGGAGATCAGCTGCGCGAACGTCGGGTTCTGCATCGCCGCACGGAAGAACAGCGCGAGGTCGTACGGCGACGTCGACATGCCTGGACCGTCCAGGCCCGAGACCGACGCCGTCCGGGTGTCCAACGCGCCCAGGGACTGTGCCTTGGCGTTCATCTTGGCGACGGTGGCCTCGTCGCCCCCGAGCTGTGCAGCGAGGGCGTGGGCGGCATCGTTGCCGGAGCGCATCACGAGGCCCTGCATCAGCTGGTGGTTCGTGTAGGTGCCGCCGGCGCCGAGGCCCACCGAGCTGCCCTCCGTAGCGGCAGCGGTCGCGTCCGCGACGACGGTCTTGTCGAGATCGAGTTCGTCGAGGGCGACCAGCGACAACAGGATCTTGATCGTGCTCGCCGGCCGGTAGCGGCCGTGCGGGTCCTTCGCGGCGAGTACCTGGCCGGTGTCGAGGTCCGACAGGATCCAGCCGGTCGCGGACAGGTCCGCGGGCAGAGGCGGGGTGCCCGGGGCGGTGACGATGCCGCAGTTGCCGAGCGCGTCGCCGCCGACGGGGTCGTCCGGCACCGGGACGGGAGCGGGCGCCGACTCGCCGGGGCGCGGCACCTCGGACAGATCGATCGCCGGCGGTGGTGACTGCCGGTGCGGGCAGCTGTCGGTGCTCGGGGTGCTGAACGGGGGAGTGGTGGTGGGCGAGGGGTCCACGTCGGCTGCCAACGGTTGCTGCGCTGCCACGGGAAGGGCGGCGGCGGGGGCGGCCCCGGCGCCGAAGGCGAGCGTGGCGGCTGTGGCGGTCAGCAGCAGACGCCGTCGCGCAGTCTTGTCGAGAGCAGTCATAACGAGAGTCCAGGGTATGCCCTGAAACGCGTTCTGCGCACTCACCGCTGCCCCGAACTGGTCGGGAACAGCGGCAAGTGCGCAGAACGGGTGGTGCGTGGCTTACCGGAACATCACTGGCGGGCGAACAGCAGTGCGCGCTTGACTTCCTGGATGGCCTTCGTCACCTGGATGCCACGGGGGCACGCGTCGGTGCAGTTGAAGGTGGTGCGGCAGCGCCACACGCCTTCCTTGTCGTTCAGGATGTCGAGACGCTCGGCGGCGCCCTCGTCACGGCTGTCGAAGATGAAGCGGTGCGCGTTCACGATCGCGGCCGGGCCGAAGTAGCTGCCGTCGCTCCAGTACACCGGGCACGACGTGGTGCAGCAGGCACACAGGATGCACTTGGTGGTGTCATCGAAGCGTGCACGGTCCGCCTGCGACTGGATGCGCTCGCGGGTCGGCTCGTTGCCCGAGGTCATGAGGAACGGCTTCACGGCGCGGAACGCGTCGAAGAAGGGCTCCATGTCGACCAGTAGATCCTTCTCCACCGGCAGACCCTTGATGGGCTCGACGGTGATCGTGATCGGCGAGCCGTCMTTGGGCAGCATGTCGCGCATCAGGACCTTGCAGGCCAGACGGTTGACGCCGTTGATCCGCATCGCGTCCGAACCGCACACGCCGTGCGCGCAGGAGCGACGGAACGTCAGGGTGCCGTCCAGGTAGCCCTTCACGTACAGCAGCAGGTTCAGCAGACGATCGGTCGGCAGAGTGGGGACCTGGAAGCTCTCCCAGCGCTGGCCTTCGCCGTCCTCCGGGTTGAACCGGGCGATCTTGAGGGTGACCATGACGGCGCCCTCGGGAACGGGCGGCAGCGCGGGTGCGTCCTTGTCCATGACAGGTGCGGACATCAGTACTTACGCTCCATGGGCTCGTAGCGGGTCTGGACCACTGGCTTGTAGTCGAGACGGATGTCGGAGAGCAGACCGTCGCCCACCTTGTAGGCCATGGTGTGCTGCATGTACTCGGCGTCGTTGCGATCCGGGTAGTCCTCGCGGGCGTGTCCGCCGCGCGATTCCTTGCGGTTGAGTGCACCGACGACGGTGACCTCGGCCATCTCGAGCAGGAAGCCGAGCTCGACGGCCTCGAGCAGGTCGCTGTTGTAGCGCTTGCCCTTGTCCTGGACCGTGATGTGGTTGTAGCGCTCCTTGAGAGCACGCACATCCTGCAGCGCCTGGGTCAGCGTGGCCTCGGTGCGGAACACCGACGCGTTGTTGTCCATGGTCTGCTGCAGCTCGGTCCGGATGTCCGCGACACGCTCGTGGCCGTGGTCGGACAGGATGACCTCGAGCCACTCCTCGACCATCTTCGCCGGGTTCTCCGGCAGCGGCACGAAGTCGCTGTTCTCGGCGTGCTCCGCGGCGGCGATGCCGGCGCGGCGACCGAAGACGTTGATGTCGAGCAGCGAGTTGGTGCCCAGACGGTTCGCGCCGTGCACCGAGACGCAGGCGCACTCGCCAGCGGCGTACAGGCCGGGGACGACATCCTCGTTGTTGCGCAGCACCTCACCGCGGATCTTGGTGGGGATGCCACCCATCACATAGTGGCACGTCGGGTACACCGGGACGAGCTCGGTGACCGGGTCGACGCCCAGGTAGGTGCGGGCGAACTCGGTGATGTCGGGGAGCTTCTCCTCGAGCACGTCCTCGCCGAGGTGCGTGACGTCGATGTAGACGTAGTCCTTG
This sequence comes from Rhodococcus sp. TAF43, assembly GCF_052113525.1. Classification (NCBI taxonomy): domain Bacteria; kingdom Bacillati; phylum Actinomycetota; class Actinomycetes; order Mycobacteriales; family Nocardiaceae; genus Rhodococcus; species Rhodococcus sp. TAF43. The sequence continues at coordinate 204,460 of NZ_JBFRDL010000006.1, read as the reverse complement.
TTCGGACCGGCACCGCGACCCTCGAGCACCTCGAGCACCATCGAGCGGGCGACGATGTCGCGCGGCGCGAGGTCCTTGATGGTGGGGGCGTAGCGCTCCATGAAGCGTTCGCCGTCGGCGTTGCGGAGGATGCCGCCCTCGCCTCGGACGGCCTCGGAGATGAGGATGCCGAGACCCGCCAGACCTGTCGGATGGAACTGGTGGAATTCCATGTCCTCGAGCGGCAGGCCCTTGCGGAAGATGATGCCCATGCCGTCACCGGTGAGGGTGTGCGCGTTGGACGTCGTCTTGTACATGCGGCCCGAGCCACCGGTGGCGAACACGATCGACTTCGCGTGGAAGACGTGGATCTCGCCGGTCGCGAGCTCGTAGGCGATGACACCGGTGGCGACGGGGCCCTCGGGGGTCTCGGTCAGCGCGAGGTCGAGCGCGTAGAACTCGTTGAAGAACTCGACGTCGTGCTTGACGCAGTTCTGGTAGAGCGTCTGCAGGATCATGTGACCGGTGCGGTCGGCGGCGTAGCACGCGCGGCGAACCGGGGCCTTACCGTGATCGCGGGTGTGACCACCGAAACGACGCTGGTCGATCTTGCCCTCGGGGGTGCGGTTGAACGGGAGACCCATCTTCTCGAGGTCCAGCACCGCGTCGATGGCTTCCTTGGCCATGATCTCGACGGCGTCCTGGTCGGCGAGGTAGTCGCCGCCCTTGACGGTGTCGAAGGTGTGCCACTCCCAGTTGTCTTCCTCGACGTTGGCCAGCGCGGCGCACATGCCACCCTGTGCGGCACCGGTGTGGCTGCGAGTGGGGTACAGCTTGGTCAGGACCGCGGTGCGGGCGCGGGGCCCGGCCTCGATGGCTGCGCGCATGCCTGCGCCGCCGGCGCCGACGATGACGACGTCATAACGATGTTCCTGCATGAAGTGTCTGCTCCCCTAGCTCGCCGAGATGTTGGGGTCGAAAGTGAAGATGACGTAGGTACCCAGGCCCATGATCAGGATCATCGACACGACCAGGATCGTGTTGAGCCAGAACCGGGTGGAGTCCTTACGCGAGTAGTCCGCGATGACCGTGCGCAGACCGTTACCGCCGTGCAGCTGGGCGAGCCAGAGCATGGTGAGGTCCCAGAACTGCCAGAACGGGCTGGACCAGCGACCCGCGACGAACGCGAAGTTGATGCGGTGCACGCCGTCGTCGAGCATCAGCATGATGAACAGGTGGCCCAGGACCAGCACGATGAGTGCCAGGCCGGAGAACCGCATGAACAGCCATGCGTAGAGCTCGAAGTTGTTCTTCGCGGCGCGACGCGGCGAGCGGGGGTTGTCCAGGCTGGCAGGGCGGTCGTACGCCGTGCCCAGAGACTTGGCTTCTGTCGTCATGTCAGTGCCCCGCAAACATGTTGTAGAAGATGCGACCTGCGCCCGGAATCATCACCACGAACCAGATGGCGAGGATGACCCAGAGCATGATGCGCTGGTACTGGGGGCCCTTCGACCAGAAGTCCACCAGCATCACCCGGATGCCGTTCAGTGCGTGGTACAGCACCATGGCAACGAGCGCGAGCTCCATGAGACCGACAAGGGGGTTCTTGTAGGTCTCGATGACGCGGTCGTAGGTGTCCGGGTTGACGCGCACGAGCGCGGTGTCCAGGACGTGGACGAAGAGAAAGAAGAATGTTGCGACGCCGGTGATCCGGTGTAGAACCCAGGACCACATTCCGGGGTCGCCCCGGTATAGCGACCGGGTGCGCTCCTTCGTGGGAGCGGCTTCCGTCGTGCTGCTCATCGAGTGCTGTGCCTCCAACGTCTTTGGTGGGCGCGTCGAGCCTGCAACACTGTTCGGGAGTACCGCAGCTCGGGCTCGACGAGAACCTAAACCGACTTCTGTGAACTCTAAACCCAACCGAATCCGGGAACTAATTCTCTGTGCGGTTCGTACGGCGTCGAAAATGCTTGTTAGGTTTGCCTTCCCATGGCAAGTTTGGGGGCGCCTGTCGATTCTCTGCATCCATTCAGCCCGTGTGATCGGGTGAGGACCTTCGGCCCTGTTTCGGCGGAAGTTGTTGCGCGACACTGTTGATCGGGTGCGTGGGCGTTTCGTCGGGTTGCATCCGGGGTGGACTGGCGAGTGGCGGCGACGGTGAACGACGGGTATAACGCCGCCATATGCAATGTGGAAAATGTCTCACGCGGGTGAACATTGCGTGTCGATAACCTACTCGCCGGTAACTTTATTTCGCCATGCTTCTGTCACTTCACGTTCCGACATCTGGCATGTCGATGCCACGCGATCGCCGGGATCCGCGGCTACCGTCTAGCCATGACAGCGCCGTTGGATCTGGACTACCTGAGCCGAGCGCCGAAGGTGCTGCTGCACGACCACCTCGACGGTGGTCTGCGGCCCGCGACCGTCGCGGAACTGGCCACCGAGTGCGGCTACACCGAACTTCCCGCGCACACGCCCGACGAACTCGCCGAATGGTTCCGTGACGCCGCCGACAGCGGATCGCTCGAGCGCTACCTCGAAACCTTCGCTCACACCGTCGCGGTGATGCAGACACCGGCGGGTCTGCGCCGGGTCGCGCGCGAGTGCGCCGAGGACCTCGCCGCCGACGGCGTCGTCTACGCCGAGGTGCGCTTCGCGCCCGAACAACATCTCGACGCGGGATTGACCCTCGACGAGGTGGTCGAGCACGTCCTGGCCGGCTTCGAGGAGGGCACGGCGGTGGCCCGGGCCGCCGGGACCGACATCCGCATCGGGTGCCTGCTCACCGCGATGCGGCACGCGGCGCGCTCGCGCGAGRTCGCGGAACTGGCGGTCCGGTTCCGGGACTGCGGCGTGGTCGGCTTCGACATCGCGGGCGCCGAGGCCGGCTACCCGCCGAGTCGGCACCTCGATGCCTTCGAATACATGCGGACCTGCAACGCCCATTTCACGATCCATGCCGGTGAGGCGTTCGGTCTGCCGTCCATCCACGAGGCCATCGCGTTCTGCGGCACCGACCGGTTGGGGCACGGAGTCCGGATCACCGACGACATCACGATCGGACCGGAAGGCGACGTCACACTCGGACTGCTCGCCGACTACGTGCGCGACAAGAGGATTCCGTTGGAGCTGTGCCCCAGCTCCAACGTCCAGACCGGGGCAGTGGCGACTCTCGAGGAGCACCCCTTCGATCTGCTCGCGCGCCTGCGGTTCCGCGTCACCGTCAACACCGACAACCGGCTGATGAGCGACACCTCCATGAGCCGCGAGATGCTGGCGCTGGTGAACACGTTCGGGTACGGCTGGAGTGACCTCGAACGTTTCACCATCAATGCGATGAAGTCCGCCTTCATCCCGTTCGACCAGCGGCTGGCGCTGATCGACGACGTCATCAAGCCCGGCTACGCAGTCCTCATCGGCTGAGCCGGGCCGATTCCGGCCTACTCGGGACGCAGCCGGTTCTCGAACTCGTTCTCGAGCGCCCGCCACGATTCGGACTCAGCCTGGAACGGCGGATTGGGCGTCATCCGGCTCGGGGTGGGCTCGATGATGTACGAGACGTACCAGCCCAGCGGGGTCGACGGTGCCAGCGCGGCGTCGGTCGCGTCGTCCTTCGCGAAGTCCGCCGCATCGGTGAACAGCTCGACGGCGAGTTCGAGCTGATCGGCATCGACGGTGTCGGGGCCCGCGGCGAGGTCGTCGGCCAGGCCCGGCAGCACGTAGACGTTCTCGTCGGTGACCTCGACGTCGAGCGATCCGTCCACCGCGGCGTTCTGCACCTGCTCGTACGTGCTGACCCGAGCCAGCTCGTGGTCGTGGTTGTCGGCGAGGTAGCGGGCGAGCGCGCGCTCGGAACCGAACACCGAGATCCGGCCGCCGTGTCCGAGGAACACCGCGTGATCGTTCAGGTAGCAGCGGAGCGAGTAGTACGTGGTCTCCGACGTGATGATCTTGATCGGGTCGATTCCGACGAGAGTCCAGAAGGTCTCTTCTTCTTCCTCCTCGGTCTCGTCGGTGTCGTACTCCTCGTAGTCCTCGTCCGATTCGGCGTCGTCGTCGGCGTCGACCACGTTCTCCTCCGCCGCGAGGACCTCCGCCTCCGCGATCGACAGGGCGTCGGCGTCGATGTCGGGGGCGGTGACGATCGAATCGATCGCGTCGAGCACGGCGTCCCAGTCCTCGGCGACCGCGGTGCCGATCCGGTCCCACAGCGCCTCGCCCTCGCGGCCGACGAACTCGTCGGCGCCGCCGCGCAGGTAGGCGAGTTCGGGGTGGTTCTCGAAGAACTTGATCACCGGCTCGAGATCGCACACCTCACCGATGTTGCGCACCATCGCCAGCGTGCTCTCGAGCTCCGAGATGGTCAGGCCTTCCGGATCGCCGGCGGCCAGTTCGGGAACGCCGATCAGATCGAACGCAAAGTTCTCGTCCGGCTCGAGCTCGGGCGCGGCCAGCTTGGAGACGACCGGCCACGACGGGTGCTCGACGAGGTCGTTGTCGTTGTTCGTGCGGATGAACGCGGCGAGTTCGGCGACGGAGGGGAAACCGTACAGGTCCTCCTCGTGACCGAGGAACGCCTCCCACTCGTCGTCGCCCTCGCGCCAGCGAGGAGCCCACAGCGTGACGAGGTCGCCTCGGGTGAGACCGAGTTCGATCGGGACGATGTCTCCAGCCATGGCCGGAAGCCTAGCCAGCTCACGCGCAAAGATATAGCCGGACACAGGTCAGCTGTTCGTGAAGTCGGTGAACAGGGCCGCGGTGATCCGGTTCCGTTCCTCGGCGGCGACGGCCGCCGCCCGGTGCGCGGTGTGTGTGATCGTCCGGCCGAGGGCACGGGCGTCGAGCCCGAGCAGGGAATCGCTGAGCCACAGCCCGGTCGGGCTGCCGTTCCCGTCGACCTCGACACGCACCCTGCCGTCGTCGCTGACCGCGTGCGCCCGGATGGATCGCAGCCCCGACAGCGCGTCGTCGAACATATTCAATTGCGCCGACGCCCGCCGCACGATGGCGTCCATGTCGTGTCCGCTCATACCCGTCGCATCCAGCTCGTCGGGGCCTGGTTCTCGTCCTCGGCCTGTTGGGCGACCGCGACCTGCTCACGGGTCGGTAGCCCGAGCCGGTCGAGGACGTCTTCGGGCATGCCGTCGTGCGCGAGCTGCTCGCGTCGGCGGCTGCCGGCCTCCCGCGCGGCCTCTCGGCAGAGCCGGAGGATCTCGTCAGCCAGACGCTCGCCGCCGTAGCGCAGTTCGCGCTCGTCGATCCGAATGTCGAGTGGCAGGCCGGCTTCGGTGGCGCGCACCGCGACGGTCCGCGCGCGGTTGACCGCGGTCGCGACCTCGGGGGCCGGCGGGGACGGTGGTTCGAGGGTCATGTTCCTCCGGTCACTCGGTGGGGCGGTAGAAGCCGTAGAAGCCCATGCCGCTGTTCGTTGTACGGATCGAGCTCACCGAGACCGGGTCGCCGGCCTCGACCATCTGGCCGTTGCCGATCACCATCGCCACATGCCCGTCCCACACGGCGAGGTCGCCGGGCATGAGGCTCTCCTGGTCGACGGGGATCCCGACACCCTGTTCCTGAGCGAGCCGGGGCAGCTCGACACCGGCCTCGCCGTATGCCCACTGCGTCAGGCCACTGCAGTCCAGACCCTGCCCCGGCGTGGTGCCACCCCATTGATAGGGGACGCCCTGCTGCGTGAGCGCATTGCGGACGGCGTTCGCGGCTTCCTCGTTGGGGGCGACGGCGGTGCTGCCGTCGGGCAGCAGGATCTCGATGCCGCTGCCACCGAACCGGGGGTCGTACGAGCTGGACCCGCCGGCGCTCCCGGTCTCGACCGAGCCGGCGGACGACCCGGACCCGTAGGAGACGGTGCCCGCAGGTGCGCCGCCGACCGACGGTGTCGGCGAGCGGTAGGAGCCGGCGAACGCCGACACGAGACGGCCCGCGGCGTCGGACTGCGGGGTGCCGGTCGGCGGCGCGGCGGCCGCAGGTGTGACGGGCGCGGGTGCGCTGGCCGAGGCCGCGACGGTGCGGGCATCGCCGGGTACGGGGTCCGGTGCCGTCAGCTCGACCATCTTCCCGGTGTGCACGGCCAGCTCGCCGCGTACCCGCTCGACCACGGCCAGGGCCCGTCCGAGGTGCTCGATCGCGGCGCCGATCAGCATTGCCTGCCCAGCAGGCGTCGCCAGCATGGGCAGCGCGGACGAGGCGATGGACAGGAAGGAGTCGAGGATGGCCTGCAGTTCGGCGGTACCGGCCCGGACGCACTCGGACGCGGCCTCGACGACCGCCGCGATCTCCCGGCCCCGATCGGACAGGTGTACCGACGCGGCCTGCGTGGCCTCGGCCTTGTCGATCGCCGCGTCGGCGGCGGTCCCGGTCCACACGCCGCCGAGGTCGCTGATCCCGGTGCGACCGAGCGCGTGGACGGCGTCGACCGCATCGGACGCGGCTCGGATGGCGTCGGCGGGGGACCCGCTGGGCAGGGCGCCCGAACCGAAGGCGCCGAGCAGGTCGAGGACGGGTCGCGCGAGCAGGTCGATCACGGCGCGACTCCGGTTGCACCGAGCGACGCCGCTGTCCCGGCGTCGGTCGCGTCGTAGGTGGCGGCGGTGGTCGCCGCGGCCGCGCTCATCGCCGACCAGGCCGCGGCCAGGCGCCCCAGTTCCGTTGCATGTGCGGCCTGGGCGGTCCCGAACGCCGTGACGAAGTCGCCGCCGATCAGTCCGAACACCGGTCCGAGCAGTGCTGAACCTGCGGCTGCGGCACCCGCCTGAGCGGCCTCGGACTGTGCGGCCATGGTCGCGGCGGTGACGCCGAACGCGGTGATTCCCTCCGTCACCGCTGAGAACTCGCTCATTGCATCCCCCCGTGCATCCCCGTCGAACTGATTCCGTCGCAAGGTTGGACGCACGGGCGGTGGATTCGGTTCCGGCAAGTTTCCGGGCGAGTTCGAGTGGCGGCGGCGCCCCACTATCCTGTGAAGTCATGGATACGCACGTGGTCGACCATCCGCTCGCAGCAGCTCTCCTCACGACGATGCGGGACGAACGCAGCAGCAACGCAACGTTCCGGTCCGCGCTGCGTGAACTCACCCAGATGCTGATCTACGAGGCCATCCGCGACGCCCCGGTCGAGGAGTTCGAGGTCAAGACGCCCGTCGCCGTGACGACCGGCATCCGGCTGGCGCATCCGCCGCTGCTGGTCCCGGTCCTGCGGGCCGGTCTCGGCATGGTGGAGCAGGCCAGTTCGCTGATCCCGCAGTCCCAGGTGGGATTCGTCGGCATGGCGCGTGATGAACAGACGCACCAGCCGGTGCCGTACCTCGAGTCGCTGCCCGCCGACCTGTCCGGCATTCCCGTGTACGTGCTCGATCCGATGCTCGCGACCGGTGGTTCGATGGTGCACACGATCGACCTGCTGGTCGCGCGGGGCGCCACCGATGTCACCGCCGTGTGCGTCGTCGCGGCCCCGCAGGGTGTGGACGCTCTCGCGAACTCCGGCCACCCGGTGCGGCTCGTGACCGCCACCGTCGACGAGGGCCTCGACGAGAACGCCTTCATCGTGCCGGGACTCGGCGATGCGGGTGATCGCCAGTTCGGTCCGCGTTAGCTCGATCGTGCGTGGACGGAGGTGGCTACCGGACCGGTGGCCGCCTCCGTTCGGTCAGCGCGTCGTGTTCTGCAGGACGCGGCCGGTGACTGCATCGACGTCCACTGCGCGCTGCACGCCTGAGGCGTCGATCACGTCGGCCTCCCACACGTACGTGCCGCCCTTCTGGTCCTGCGATGATGCTGTCGCCGTCGGGGGAGACACCGACCTCGATCGCGGTCCGGCCGGCGTGCTCGATGACCTTCATGTCGCGACCCCTTGTTGTATTGATGTTTGTCTCAGACTCTCACGTGACCGCATCCTCCAGCTGACGACGCACCAGCCCGGCGCGCACGAACGCGGTCGCCCGCGCCGCAGCGACGTCACCGGCCGGGACGGCTTCGACCACCTCGAAGTAGCACTTGAGTTTCGGTTCGGTGCCCGACGGGCGGACCGTCACGAGCAGATCGCGTCCGGTGAACACGACGGCGTCCGTGTGCATCGCGCCGCGCGACCGACCCAGATCGGTTGCCTCGACCGGGATCCCGGCGATCTCGGTCGGGGGATCGGTACGCAGCCGCGCCATGATCCGAGCGATGTCGCCGAGGTCGTCGAAGCGAATCGACACCTGGCCGGTCGCGTGCACCCCGAACTCGACGGCGAGTTCGTCGAGCACGCCCTGCACGGTGCGGCCCGAACCGACCAGGTCGGCGACCAGGTCGGCCACCAGCACCGCCGCCGAGATGCCGTCCTTGTCTCGCACGACGTCGGGGTCCACGCAGTGTCCGACCGCTTCCTCGTATGCGTAGACCAGGCCGTCCCCGGCGCGGACGAGCCACTTGAATCCCGTCAGGGTGCGGGCCGAGCGGAAACCGCGGGCAGAGGCGATCTTCCCGAGCAGCGTCGACGACACGATCGTGGTCGCGACGAGGGCCCCGTCAGGGGCGTCCTGCAGGATCCGCTGCCCCAGTAGCGCTCCGGTCTCGTCGCCGGTGAGCATCCGCCAGCCGTCCCAGGCGGGAACACCGACGGCGCAGCGGTCGGCGTCGGGGTCGAGCGCGATCGCGACGTCCGCATCGACCTCGGCGGCCAGGGCCAGCAGTGCGTCGGTCGCACCCGGTTCCTCGGGATTCGGGAAGGTCACCGTGGGGAAATCCGGGTTCGGCAGGAACTGCGACGCGACGGTGTGGATGTCGGTGAAGCCGGCAGCACGCAGTGCTGCGACTGCGGTCTCGCCGCCCACGCCGTGCAGCGCGGTCAACGCGATCCGGACATCGCGGCGATCCCCGTACGGCAGTGTGGCCACGCGCTCGAGGTAGTCGTCGAGCAGGGTGTCGTCGGCGAGGGAGACTGGTTGGCGGCGGATCCGCCCCACCCGTCCGATCGCGTCCTCGATCTCCCGGTCCGCGGGCGCGGCCAGCGGCGCGCCGCCCGACAGATACACCTTGTAGCCGTTGTCGGCGGGCGGATTGTGCGACGCGGTGATCTGGACCCCGGCCACCGCGCCCAGGCGGCGCACCGCGAACGCGACCAGGGGAGTGGGCAGCGGTCGCGGCAGCACGGTCACCGCGAATCCCTCCGCGGTCAGGACCTCCGCGGCGGCGCGGGCGAACTCCTCCGACCCGTGTCGTGCGTCCCGGCCGACCACCACGGTCCCGCCGCCGAGGCACCGGTCCCGCAGCCACTGTGCGAGGCCGGCCGTCGTGCGCTCGACGACGCCGACGTTGATGCGGCCGGGTCCGTCCCCGACCGGCCCGCGCAGGCCCGCGGTGCCGAAACGGAGATTCACAACCGCGCCAGCAACTCGCGCAGCAGCCCACCCATGCGTGCAGCGGACGCCTGCCCGGCCGCGAGGACCTCGGCGTGGTCGAGTGGCTGGCCGGTGATCCCGGCCGCGAGGTTGGTGACCAGCGAGACACCGAGCACCTCGGCGCCTAGCGCCCGGGCGGCGATGGTCTCGTGCACGGTGGACATCCCGACCAGGTCGGCGCCGAGGGTGCGCAGCATCCGGATCTCCGCGGGGGTCTCGTAGTGCGGCCCGGGCAGGCCCGCGTACACGCCCTCGCTCAGCGTCGGGTCGATCTCGCGGGCGAGCCCGCGCAGTCGCGGGCTGTAGGCGTCGACCAGGTCGACGAACTGCGCGCCCACCAGGGGCGAGCGTGCGGTGAGGTTGAGGTGGTCGCTGATGAGAACCGGTTCGCCGACGCTCATGCCCTCCCGGATGCCGCCGGCGGCATTGGTGAGGATGACGGTTCCGGCGCCCGCCGCGATTGCGGTGCGCACCGGATGCACGACGCGGGACAACTCGTGGCCTTCGTATGCGTGCGCGCGGCCGAGCATCACCAGCACCGGGGTGTCACCGACACGGATCGACAGCACCGTCCCGGCGTGGCCGGACGCGGACGGTGTCGCGAAGCCGGGCAGGTCGGCCATCGGGACGGCGGCGGACGCCCGGCCGAGTGCGTCGGCCGCGGCCTGCCAGCCGGATCCGAGGACGACGGCCGCGGCGTGTTTCGCGATTCCGGTGCGGTCGGCGAGGACGTCGGCGGCCTGCTGCTCGAGTGTGCCCATGAAGGGACACAGTAGTGCGACCGGTAGCGACGCCACGAAATGTTACTCACGGGTAGTATCCGGAACATGCCATACCTGAATCGCCAAGGCGACGTCTTCGTCCTCTACCTCGGCAACGAGGGGGAGACGGACAACGAGAACCGGTTCCATCCCGACTGGATCGATGCGACGCACGCGTTGCTCGACGAGGTCGAGGCGCACGAGGGACCCGCGGCGCTGGTCACGACGGCCACCGGCAAGTTCTTCACGAACGGCCTCGACACCGACTGGATCTTCGGCAATCTCGACAAGCTGCCGGGCTACCTCGACCGGGTCCACACGGTGTTCTCCCGCATCCTCGAGTTCCCGATGGCGACCGTCGCTGCCGTGCAAGGGCACGCGTTCGGCGCCGGCGCGATGCTGGTCGCCTCCCACGACTTCCGGGTGATGCGCAGCGACCGCGGCTACTTCTGCCTCCCCGAGGTCAACCTGAACATGCCGTTCACGGTGGGCATGTCGACGCTGCTGTCGACGCGGCTGCCCCGTCAGACGGCGGTCGAGGCGATGACGACCGGTCGCCGGTACGGCGGAGCGGACGCGCTCGCTGCCGGGATCGTCGACGACGCGGTCGAGGGGGACCTGGTGCTCGGCGCTGCCGTCGCGCGTGCGTCGGCGCTTGCGTCCACGCACGGCGCGAACCTGGCCGGGATCAAGCGTGGAATCCATCGCGAGACGCTCGAGGCGCTGGGTACCGAGACCGACGAGAGCAACTTCAAGTTCGGATAGGCGGGCCCGGGCGGGCAGGAGTGAGAGACTGGGATCTGTGAAATCAGGATCCCTGTCGGCCTCGCTGTTCGCCTCGGTGTCGGACACGGTGTCGGCGGCGCGATCCGATCTGGTCGCGCTGTCGCACTCCGTTCACGCCGAACCCGAGCTCGCGTTCGAGGAGTACCGCAGCGCGGCCAAGGTCACCGAGGTGTTGCGGGGCCGCGGTTTCGAGGTGCGTACCGGGGTCGCGGAGCTGCCGACCGCGTTCGATGCGACCTTCGGGGACGGGGAACTGGTGCTCGCCGTGCTCGCCGAGTACGACGCGCTGCCCGAGATCGGTCATGCATGCGGGCACAACATCATTGCGGCATCCGCGGTCGGCGCCGGCCTCGCGCTCGCACCGATCGCCGACACGCTGGGGATCACCGTCCGGGTGATCGGAACCCCGGCGGAGGAATCCGGCGGCGGCAAGGTGCTGATGCTCGAACGGGGTGTGTTCGACGACGTGGCTGCGGCCCTGATGGTGCATCCGGGCCCGTTCGACATCGTCGGCGCCACCTCGCTGGCGCTGGCGGACATCGCGGTCACGTTCACGGGTCGGGAGGCGCACGCCTCGGCGGCACCGGAGTTCGGCCGCAACGCCGCCGACGCGACCACCGTCGCTCAGGTCGCGTTGGCGCTGCTGCGACAGCATCTGTCGCCCGGGCAGCAGTTGCACGGCATCGTCAGCGACGGTGGCGTGGCGCCCAACATCGTTCCCGCGCGCGCCGAGATGCTGTACTACCTGCGGGCGCGGACCGCGGAGTCGCTCGACGAACTGGCCGCCCGCGCCGAGTCGTGTTTCGCGGCGGGCGCCCTGGCGACCGGGTGTACGCACGCGGTGCGGACGGTCTCGCCCGCCTACACCGAGCTGCGGCCCGATCCGTGGCTGGCGGACGCCTACCGCGAGGAGATCGTCGACCTCGGTCGAACCACGCTTCCGGTGGAGCTGGAATCGTCTCGCCCCCTGGGCAGTACGGACATGGGAAACGTGACGCACGTTCTCCCCGGCATTCATCCGGTGGTGGGGATCGACTCGGGTGGGGCGGTGACCCATCAGCCCGAGTTCGCTGCTGCCGCCGTGACCGAGTCGGCCGACCAGGCCGTGGTGGACGGCGCTACAGCGTTGGCGCGCACCGCGATCCGTGCCGCACTCGACGAGGGTCAGCGCGTGCGACTGCTCGAGGGGGTGGCGCTGCGGTGAACGAGGGCATCGAGAAGTGGCTCGCCGAGCACACGATCGACCTGTCGCGGTGGCGACGGCACTTCCACGCGAATCCGGAACTGGCGCGGCACGAGTTCGCGACCACCGCGTTCGTCGCGAGCCAGCTGTCCGCGGCCGGCATGTCGCCGCTGCTGCTGCCCGGTGGGACGGGCGTCATCTGCGACATCGGCCCCGGCGGCATGCGGATCGGTCTGCGCGGCGACATGGACGCGCTGCCGATGCAGGAGGCCACCGGTGCGCCGTACACGTCGACGGTGCCGGGGGTGGCCCACGCGTGCGGCCACGACGCGCACACCGCAATTCTGCTGGGTGCCGCGCTGGCGCTGAACGCGTTGCCGCAGTTGCCGATCGGTGTGCGGTTCATCTTCCAGCCGGCGGAGGAGGTGATGCCGGGCGGTGCGCTCGACGTCGTCGCCGCCGGTGGCATGCAGGGGGTGTCGCGGATCTTCGCGCTGCACTGCGATCCGCGGCTCGAGGCGGGCCGGGTGGGGGTGCGCGTCGGCGCGATCACGTCGGCGGCCGACACCGTCGAACTCGTCCTCGACTCGCCGGGAGGGCACACCTCCCGGCCGCACCTGACGACCGATCTGGTGTACGCGATCGGCACGGTGATCACCGGTCTGCCCGGCATGCTCAGCCGCCGCATCGATCCGCGCAGCGGCACCGTGATGGTGTGGGGCGCGGTGAGCGCGGGGCAGGCGCCCAACGCGATCCCGCGCAGCGGCATCCTCACCGGAACCGTCCGGACCGGCGACCACGACACGTGGGCGCTGCTCGAGCCGACGGTGCGGGAGATCGTGCACGGGCTGTTGGCGCCGACCGGCGTGCGGTACGAGTTGAACTACCGACGGGGTGTGCCGCCGGTCGTGAACGACGAGGTGTCGGCGCGCATGCTCGAGGACGCGGTCCGCGCGATCGGCCCCGACGCGCTGGCCGACACCCCACAGTCCGGCGGCGGGGAGGACTTCTCCTGGTACCTCGAGGAGGCGCCGGGCGCGATGGCGCGGTTGGGCGTGTGGTCGGGGCACGGCGAACAACTCGACATCCACCAGCCCACCTTCGACCTGGACGAGCGGGCGCTGACGACCGGGGTCCGGGTGCTGACGAACCTGGTGCTCCAGTCCTGAGTCGACACTGAGCCGGCCCTGTGGCGGCGCTGTGGCGGCCCTACGGGGTGCCGGGTCCCACGTTGCGGCTGTTGCGGGTGCGCAGGCTCCGCACGTAGTCGGCGGGGGCTCCGGCGATCTCCGCGGCGTCGGCCATCACACCCAGGTAGCGGGCGGACGGCAGTCCGCCCTCGTAGGCGTCGAGCACGTACAGCCAGGCCAGGACGGGTCCGTCGGCGGTGTCGACACGCAGCCGGATCTTGCGGTGGATGCCCAGTTCGGAACCCTCCCAGCGGTCGAGGCGCTCCTCGTCCTCGGACGGGACGTCGTACAGGACGACGAACACCTTGGCGTCCGGGTTGTCCGGATCCTCGACGACCGTCGCGAGCGCGCCCTCCCAGCCGATGTCGCCACCGCTGAAGGTCAGCCGCCACCCGCGGAGCCACCCGGTGCCCGCCATCGGCGAGTGCGGGCAGCGCTCGAGCATCTGTTCGGGATGCATGTTGGACCCGTAGGCGGCATAGATCGGCACGGCGGCAAGCCTAATCGCTGTACTCGACGCTCGGGTAGCGGGAGAACCGCCGCGAGCACGATCCGGCGCATTCGGCGATTCCGAGAGCGCATGATGGGGGTCAGAGGGGGGTCGCGGCCTGCGTGTTCCCGGTCACTGGAATAGCGTTGTGCACGGGCCTGGCTGGAGATCCCGGCCGGCGCGGTGAGCTTGGAGGACGAATGACCCGGATCGTGATCATCGGTGGCGGACCTGCCGGATACGAGGCAGCGCTGGTGGCCGCACAGCACGGCGCCTCCGTTTCCCTGGTCGACTCCGACGGTATCGGCGGCGCGTGTGTGCTGTTCGACTGCGTTCCCTCCAAGACGTTCATCGCGTCCACCGGCATCCGCACCGACATGCGCCGCGCCACCGACCTGGGCATTTCCCTCGATCCCGCGAGCGCGACCATCTCGCTTCCGCAGATCAACTCCCGCGTCAAGAACCTCGCGCAGGTCCAGTCGTCCGACATCCGGGCCCGCCTGCAGAGCGTGGGCGTCCAGCTCCTATCGGGTACCGCCGAGCTCATCGACCGGCAGATCGGCATGGCGGCGCACCAGGTCCGCGCCACGCTGACCACCGGCGAGGAGAAGGTCCTCGACGCCGACGTCGTCCTCATTGCCACGGGCGCCAGCCCGCGCGTGCTGCCGGGCGCTGTGCCGGACGGCGAGCGGATCCTCACGTGGCGTCACCTGTACGACCTCGAGGAGTTGCCCTCGCACCTGGTGGTCGTCGGTTCCGGCGTCACCGGTGCCGAGTTCGTGTCCGCGTACACAGAGATGGGCGTCAAGGTGACGCTGGTGTCCAGCCGTGACCGCGTCATGCCGCACGAGGACGCCGACGCGGCCCTCGTCCTCGAGGACGTGCTCGCCGAGCGCGGCGTGACCCTCGTCAAGCACGCACGCGCCGATGCGGTCGAGCGCACCGAAGACGGCATCGTCGTCAAGCTCGCGGACGGTCGTACCGTGCACGGCAGCCACGCCCTGATGGCCGTCGGTTCCACCCCCAACACCGAGGGCCTGGGACTCGAGAAGGTCGGCATCGAACTCGACAAGGGCGGCTACCTGCGCGTGGACCGTGTCTCGCGCACGACGGTCTCGGGCGTCTACGCCGCCGGCGACTGCACCGGCCTGCTGCCGCTGGCGTCGGTTGCCGCGATGCAGGGCCGCATCGCGATGTACCACGCGCTGGGCGAGGGCGTGAGCCCGATCAAGCTCAAGACCGTCGCGTCGGCTGTCTTCACCCGCCCGGAGATCGCGAACGTCGGCGTCAGCCAGGCTGCGATCGACAACGGTGAGGTCCCGGCCCGCACCGTGATGCTGCCGCTCAACACGAACCCGCGCGCCAAGATGTCGGGTCTGCGCCGCGGCTTCGTGAAGATCTTCTGCCGCCCGGCCACCGGCGTCGTCATCGGTGGTGTCGTGGTCGCGGCCACGGCGTCGGAACTGATCCTGCCCATCGCGATCGCGGTGCAGAACAACCTGACGGTCAACGATCTGGCGCAGACGTTCTCGGTGTACCCGTCGCTGTCGGGTTCCATCACCGAGGCATCGCGTCAGCTGATGCGTCACGACGACCTGGACTGATCGGCGTCCTGTTCACCATGTGAGACGATGATTTCATATGGTGGAGCGATCTGTGGGATGATGCGATAAGTCGGTCGAGAACCATCGGCCCATCGCATCGCTCTCCGCCCCGTCGATCCGGGACGACCTGGGTGTATCTGCCTTCGTCCTTCGCCGTCGTGCGCGACGGCAGTTTCCCCGACTGCGGAGTTGCTCTATGTCCCTCGATTCCTCGCACGGTCCGTCTCTCGCGTTGTCGTCACGGATGGCCGGGCTACGCAGCTCGGCCATCCGCGATCTGCTCACTCTCACCGCCCGCCCCGATGTGATCAGCCTGGCCGGTGGACTGCCGGCCACGGAACTCGTTCCGCGCGAACGCATTGCGCTGGCCGCCGAGCGGGCATTCGCCGATCCCCGCGCTGTCCAGTACGGCGAGACGTCCGGCTGGGCGCCGCTGCGCGAGACGATCGCGGCGCGTGAGAGCGAGCGGGTGGGGCGGAGGATCGAACCGGCCGAGGTGGTCGTCACCCACGGATCGCAGCAGGCGCTGAGCCTGCTCGCGCAGGTGCTGCTCGATCCGGGCGATGTCGTCGTGGTCGAGGAGCCCGGCTACACGGGGGCGCTGCAGGTGTTCCGGACCGCGCAGGCCGCGTTGGTGCCCATCGGACTGGACGGCGACGGCATGGACACCGACGCGCTCGAGCGGTCGTTGCGGGAAGGGCTGCGGCCCAAGGTTGTCCACACGGTCAGCAACTTCCACAACCCGCGCGGGGTGGTGCTGTCCGCGGCTCGGCGTGCGCACCTCGCGAATCTCGCTGACCGGTACGGCTTCTGGATCATCGAGGACGATCCGTACGGCGAACTGTGGTTCGGCGAACCGACCCCCGACCCCATCGCGACCCACTCGGCCCGGGTGCTGCGACTGTCGAGCGGATCCAAGACCCTCGCACCGGCGTTGCGGATCGGCTGGCTGCATGGCGACCGCCGGGTGTGCGAGGCCGTCGAACTTCTCAAGCAGGGCGCCGACCTGTGTGGATCGTCCCTCACGCAGCAGATCGCGACCGAACTGCTCGGCGACACGGCGTGGCTCGGCGGGCACCTCGACACGATCCGTGCGGCGTACGGGTCGCGGGCGGGCGCGCTCGTCGGCGCGCTCGAGGAGGCCTTCGGTGACAGGATCGCGCACTCCACGATCCACGGCGGCATGTTCTGTTGGGCCGAGTTCACCGATGGCACAGACACCGCGACTCTGCTGGACACCGCGGTTCGGCACGGCGTCGCCTATGTGCCGGGCGGGGCGTTCGGAGTCGCTGCCGCCCACCCGCACGCGGCGCGGCTCTGCTTCGCGACGTACGACGGCGCGGTACTGGCCGACGGCGTCCGGCGGATGCGGGAGGCCCACGACGCGCACGAGCGCTCGGAGACTGTTTTCGACGCGTGAACGATTTTGTACAAAACCTCGTGTTCTGTACGAATTCATATTCGGGTTGATGAGTGGTTCGGCGGGTTCGTAGGCTCGCACTGTCGGACGGCCCACCCACCATCCGGTCATGACGACATCGCAGGTCCCGTTCGGAGAGGCCCGAGCGCAACTACGAGAACTGGTCTGCCGGGCCGGCTACGGGCGGGAGCGGATCACGATCACCCGCCACGGTGCACCCGCGGCCGTGATGGTGTCGCTCGAGGACCTGCGCAGTCTGGAGGCGCTCACGCAAGCACCTTGCGGCGCCGTCCCTTCCACGTCGCCCGAAGCGGAGGGCCGGGTCGATGAGCGTATCGGCATCACCGGTTCCCTCGGCGCCGTGTGGTACTCCGTTGCCCGGTACCGAGAACGTGTGCAGTGGTGGCAGGACCTGATCCTCGACACGTACGACGGCGGCGACGCAGCCGTCTCGTGGCGTGAACGCCTGGAGGCGTGGAAGGGCTACGTCGAAGGGGCGTCGGCGGTGTCGCCCGAGTCGCCTGCGTCGTCGGTCCAACCGTAGGTACGTTCGACGGCTTTGTTCCACCCGCTGTAGAGGCGTTCGCGGTCGGACTCGTCCATCTTCGGTTCCCACGTCTTGTCCTGCGCCCAGTTGTCGCGGATGTCGTCCTCGCTCTTCCAGAATCCCACCGCGAGACCCGCGGCGTACGCGGCGCCGAGTGCGGTGGTCTCGTTCACGACGGGGCGGATGACCGGGACGCCGAGGATGTCGGACTGGAACTGCATCAGCGTCTCGTTGACGACCATGCCGCCGTCCACCTTGAGCGAGCTCAGTTCGACGCCGGAGTCGGCGCGCATCGCCTCGATGACCTCCCGGGTCTGGTAGGCGGTGGCCTCGAGGGCGGCGCGGGCGAGGTGTCCCTTGTTGACGAAGCGGGTCAGGCCGGCGATGACGCCGCGGGCATCCGGCCGCCAGCGCGGTGCGAACAGACCCGAGAACGCGGGCACGAAATAGGCGCCACCGTTGTCGGCGACGCTCTTGGCGAGCGGCTCGATATCCTTGGCCGACTGGATGATTCCCAGGTTGTCGCGCAGCCATTGGACGAGGGAGCCGGTGACGGCGACCGATCCCTCGAGTGCGTAGACGGCGGGCTTGTCGCCCAGCTTGTAGCAGACCGTGGTGAGCAGGCCGTGTTCGCTGTGTACGGGCGTGGTTCCGGTGTTGAGCAGCAGGAAGTTTCCGGTGCCGTAGGTGTTCTTGGCCTCGCCCTCCGACAGACACGCCTGCCCGAACGTCGCGGCCTGCTGGTCACCGAGGATGCCCGCGATGGGGATGCCGGCGGAGATGCCGGGCAGCGCGAGGTCGCCGTACACCTCGGACGAGCTTCGGATCTCCGGCAGCATCGAGACCGGGATGCCCATCGCCTCGCAGATGTCCCGATCCCAGTCGAGGGTCCGCAGATTCATCAGCAGCGTGCGTGACGCGTTGGTCACGTCGGTGACGTGCAGACCGCCGGTGAGGTTCCAGACGATCCACGAGTCGATCGTGCCGAAACACAGCTCGCCGGCCTCGGCGCGCTGTCGGGCGCCCTCGACATTGTCGAGGATCCAGCGCACCTTGGGACCCGCGAAGTACGTCGACAGTGGCAACCCGGTGACCTCGCGGAACCGCCCGCGGCCCTCCTCGCCGGCCAGTTCGTCACACAGCCGATCGGTGCGGGTGTCCTGCCAGACGATCGCGTTGTAGACGGGTTCACCGGTCTCGCGGTCCCACACCACGGTGGTCTCGCGCTGGTTCGTGATGCCGACCGCGGCTATGTCGCCGGCCGTGAGGTTCRTCTTCGCGAGCACCGAGCCGACCATCTCGCGGGTGTTACTCCACAGCTGCACCGCATCGTGTTCCACCCAGCCCGGTTTCGGGAAGATCTGGTCGTGCTCCTTCTGCGCGACGCCCACGACCTGACCGGCGTGGTCGAAGATCATGCAACGGCTCGACGTGGTTCCCTGGTCGATCGCGGCTATGTACTGGCTCACGGGCATCCTCGTCTCTCGGGCAGTCTGGGCACGAAGCTACTAGCCTGGGGGCAGATTTGCCGACAACCACGGGAGCCCGAGTTGGACAAGCAGCCTGGTGTGCAATTCCTCGGTCCGCAGCAGCGCGAGCAGGCCTGGGAGAAGTTGGGAACCGAGCAATTCGACGTGGTGGTGATCGGTGGCGGCGTCGTCGGTGCCGGCGCGGCGCTCGATGCCGCGACGCGCGGGCTCAAGGTGGCGCTCGTCGAGGCCCGCGATTTCGCCTCGGGCACGTCGTCACGCTCGTCGAAGATGTTCCACGGCGGACTGCGCTATCTGGAGCAGCTCGAGTTCGGTCTGGTGGCGGAGGCGCTGCACGAGCGGGAACTGTCGATGTCGACGCTCGCGCCGCATCTGGTCAAGCCGTTGAAATTCCTTTTCCCGCTGACACATCGGGTGTGGGAGCGGCCGTACATGGCGGCCGGATTCCTCCTCTACGACCGGATGGGCGGCGCGAAGTCGGTCCCGGCGCAGAAACATCTGACGCGGGCGGGTGCCCTGCGGATGGCGCCCGGACTCAAGCGGCACTCGCTGGTCGGCGGAATCCGCTACTACGACACCGTCGTCGACGACGCCCGCCACACGATGACCGTGGCACGCACGGCGGCCCAGTACGGCGCGGTCGTTCGGACCTCGACGCAGGTGGTGGGCTTCCTTCGGGAGGCCGACCGGGTGTCCGGCGTGCGGGTCCGCGACTCGGAGACCGGTGAGACGACCGAGGTCTGCGGCCACGTCGTCATCAATTCCACCGGTGTGTGGACCGACGAGATCCAGTCGCTGTCCCGCCAGCGTGGACGGTTCCGGGTGCGGGCGTCCAAGGGCGTGCACATCGTGGTTCCGCGCGATCGGATCGTGAGCGACGCCGCGATCATCCTGCGCACCGAGAAGTCGGTGCTGTTCGTGATTCCGTGGGGTGGCCACTGGATCATCGGCACCACCGACACCGACTGGAATCTCGACCTCGCACACCCGGCCGCGACCAAGGCCGACATCGACTACATCCTCGGCCACGTCAACAAGGTGCTGGTCACCCCGCTCACCCCCGACGACATCGACGGCGTGTACGCCGGGCTACGTCCGCTGCTGGCGGGGGAGAGTGACGAGACGTCGAAACTCTCGCGGGAACACGCCGTCGCACGCGTCGCGCCGGGCCTCGTCGCGATCGCCGGCGGCAAGTACACGACCTACCGGGTGATGGGGCAGGACGCCGTCGACCTGGCCTCGGAGGACATTCCGGCCCGCGTCGCGCCGTCGATCACCGAGAAGGTGCCGCTGGTCGGCGCCGACGGCTACTTCGCGCTGGTCAACCAGGCCGTGCACCTCGGCCAGCTGTACGGACTGCACCCGTATCGGGTCAAGCACCTGCTCGACCGGTACGGCTCGCTCATCGACGAGGTCCTGGAACTGGGTCAGGACTCACCCGAGTTGCTCCAGCCGATCACCGACGCGCCCGACTACCTGCAGGTGGAAGCCGTGTATGCGGCCGCGGCCGAGGGTGCGCTGCATCTCGAGGACATCCTCGCGCGCCGCACCCGCATCTCGATCGAGTACCCGCACCGCGGCGTGAACTGCGCCGAGCAGGTGGCCAATCTCGTCGCGCCGATCCTCGGCTGGGACTCGGCCACGATCGACCGCGAGGTCGAGACGTATCGGGCGCGCGTCGAGGCCGAKATCATGTCGCAGGCGCAGCCGGACGACGCTTCCGCCGACGCGCTGCGGGCCGCGGCCCCGGAGGCGCGTGCGCAGATCCTCGAGCCGGTACCGGGCACGGTGCTGCCTAGTGGTGGGTCAGCACGATCTTGACGACGACGACCGCGGTGGCTGCGACGGCCAGCAGCCCCGCGGCGATCAGGGTGTCGCGCGAGGGTCGTTCGCCGCGGAGACGGGCGATCACGAAGACCATCGACGCAATGCGGATGAGGATCGTGACCTCGGCGATCACCTGGGCGGTGAACGGCTCGAGCCAACCGAAGACGGCGGTCGCGAGGAGGACGATGGGAAGGACCGCCGAGCTGAGGACCGGGACCGAATCGCGCAGTTCGGCCAGGCGTTCGGCGGTCGTCAGCTGACGACCGGAGCGCACCGATCTGCCGACGCCTTCCGCGAAGGCGTGGGCGATGAATGTCGACACCGCGGTTCCGGCCACGACGGCGATGGTGCGGGAGTCGCTGCGGGAGACGGTCTCCGGAATCAGCGCGGCGAGGATCAGGATGTTGCCGTACACGTAGGCGCTGATGCGACTGGCCGCGTTCTCCCGGTCGAGAGGAACCGAACGACTCAACAGGGGGCGGTGCAGCAGCGAGCGAAGGTCCGGTTCCATGCGTAAAAGCGTCGCATACCTCAGTTGAGGGGTGGAACGTAGTGGCTCGGATCGTTGCGATGCTCGAGCGGCGGAAGGTTGCGCGTCGGCGTGTGCACCAGTGGAGCGTCGGCCGGTGACCGCCCGCTGACCCGGTCGACGCCGCCACGGGCCCGCGGATGCTTGCGCCTGCGCTCCGGAACGAGTCGGAATGCCACATTCACGAGTTCGCCGACGCGGCGGTGCAGCCACGCGTCCAGCGGCCCCCAGCGGTAGCCCAGCAGATCCCGCACAGGCTGGTCGTACATCCCGACCGTGAGCCACACGAACCCCTTCGACACCGGAATCCGGGCGACCCGCCAGATCGGCTCCGGCACCCACATCAGGAACGGGGGACGGCCGATGTCGGACAGGTCGAGCACGTCACGGGCAGCCCTGTTGTCCTCGAGGACGTCGCGGCACATGTGCTCCCAGTACCGCTGGAAGTCCTCCCACGTCTGCGGCACCGGACGCATGCTCATCCCGTAGAGCCGGTACCACTGGATGTGCTCGGTGAACAGTTGCCGCTTCTGGGCCTCGGTGATGCCGCCCATGAAGTTGTCGGCGGTGAGGATCGTGCCCATGAAGAACGTGGCGTGCGCCCAGTAGAACGTCTCGGGGTCGAGTGCGTGATAGCGCCGTCCCTTCGCGTCCACGCCCTTGATGTCGCGGTGGTAGTTGCGGACCTCCTCGGCCGTCTGCTGCGCGCGGTCACCGTCGAACACCACGCCGCCGATCGGGTACAGCGACCGGAACAGGCGTTCCCACCGTTCCTCGAAGAACCGGGAGTGCTGCTCCACTCCGGCGCCCAGACCCGGGTGCATGTTCTGCATCGACCCCGCCCACAGACCCTGGAGCATGCCGCGCCAGTCGCCGAAGTAGCGCCACGTGAGCGAGTCGGGACCGAGCGGTATCGGCGCCGACGTGTCCGAACGGGTCATGCGAGCCGCCTTCCGGGAGCAATTGACTACACCCGTTGTCAGATTAGGATCGGGGCGGTACGCGGTCAAGGGCTGGAGGTGCGGTGGGTACGCAGCGGACGTGGGCGGGCACCGGAATCGAGGAACGCCGTGCCGCCCGGCGCGACACACTGCTCGCCGCCGGCATCGAACTGCTGGGCGCACAGGGCGGTGCGGCCGTCGGCGTCCGCGCGGTCTGCCGCGCCGCCGGACTCACCGAACGGTACTTCTACGAGAGTTTCGCCGACCGCGACCGATTCGTCCGAGCGGTGTACGACGACGTCGGCCGGCAGGCGCACGCCGCACTCGTGGCGGCGGTCGGAGCGGCACCGGCACCACACGACCGCGCGGCCGCGGCCGTGTCGGCCTTCGTGGAACTGATGGTCGACGACCCGGCGCGTGGCCGGGTGCTGCTGCTCGCGCCGCTCGTCGAGCCCGCGCTCGGTGGGCGGGGGCTCCAACTCGCCCCGGCCTTCGTGCTGCTCGTACACGAGCAGCTGTCGCAGATCACCGATCGCGACGAACGGCAGATGACGGCGGTCGGCCTCGTCGGGGCGCTCACGAGTCTGTTCATCGGGTACCTGGACGGCACGATCGTGACATCCCGCGAGCGGTTCGTCGGACACTGTGTCGCACTGCTCGACGGTGCCGGTCAGCGCAGCGGCTGACAGTTGGGGCAGTAGAAGATCGAACGCTCGCGGCCGGGTCCCTCGGCCAACTCGTCGGCCACGATCAGGGTGCCGCAGCGCAGGCACGGCTTGCCGCCGCGCCCGTACACCCAGTCCCGTCGGCCGGGCCGTCGATCACCGGTGGTGACGCGGACGGCGCGGTCGCGGTTGGCCTGGAGCAGTCGGTGCGCCAGGTCGACCACCTTGGGCAGGTCCGGCACCCGGTCGGTGGGGGTTCGCGGATCGACGCCGCGTAGGAAGCAGATCTCGTTGCGGTACACGTTGCCGATGCCCGCCATGATGCGCTGGTCCAGCAGGGCCTCGCCGATCGGACGATCCTCGGCCGCAGCCAGATTCGCGGCCGCGACCGCCGCGTCCCAGTCGGGGCCGAGCAGGTCGGGGCCCAGGTGGCCGACGACGCTCTCCTCCTCGTCGCGGCCGATCACTTCGGTGATGCCGAGTGAGAATCCCACGGCGACGGCGTCATCGGTGCCCAGAACGATGCGGGCCTGATGTCCGGGGCGCTTCCACCGGGCGCCCCGGGGGTACACGTGCCAGGCGCCCTCCATCTTCAGGTGGGTGTGGATCGTGTGGTCGCCGACCCGGGTCAGCAGGTGTTTGCCGCGGGCGATCACCGAGTCGACCGTGTTGCCGGACAGGTCGACGGTCGCGTAGCGCGGGACCCGGACGTCGCACTCGGTGAGCACGTGGCGGGTGAGGGCTGCGTCGAGCCGCTGCGCCGTCCGCCAGACGGTGTCTCCCTCGGGCATCGCCTCACGCCCGCAATCTGTAGCCGCGCGGGGTGGCCGAGAATCCGACCTCGGCGAGCAGTTGTGCGAAGTCGTGTCCGTGAATCGTTGCGCCGTCGACCTTCTCGACCACGACCTTGTCGATGCCTCCGCGTTTGACGGTGCCGGCGAGCGATTCCGCGGCGGTGCGCAGTGCGCCGATGTCGTCGGTGAAGGTGAGGACGGTGCGTCCGCCGCGCTCGACGAACAGCACCAGTTCGCCCTCGACGAGCACTGCCAAGCCGCCGGCCTTGCGGCCGGGCCGGTGCCGCGGTGCGTCCTCGCCCGACATCGACGGCGGCCACGGCAGTGCCGCGCCGTACGGGTTCGCGGGATCGCATGCCGCGAGCGTGACGGCGGGGATGGAGGTGTGCCGGCCTTCGATCGAGTCGCTGTAGCTCCGCAGCCGGTCGACGACGTCGGAGGTGGAGAACTGGGCGCCGCCGAGGGTGTCGACGAAGTAGCCGCGGCGGCAGCGGCCACCGTCCTCGAAGCCGCTGAAGACCTTGTACATCAAGGCGAAGCCGCCGGGAACGTTCTCGCTCACCACCGATCCGCGCGTGACGACACCGTAGCGTTCGAGCAGCAGGTCGGCGGTGGCGTGTGCGCGCAGCGTGGGGTCCGGCTCGGGTTCGGGAAGCAGCGACCAGCGTCCGCCCGCGGTGGGCGGGCCGGGTYTGGTGGGCATGGTGGGCCGGCCCAGCCGCCGGTAGGCGTGCGCGCGGGGTGCGCGCCGCGGCGTGCGGTGGCTGGGTGTGGAGCGCGAGGTGTCCGACAGCAGCGCCCGCAGCGGGGCCAGCGTGTCGTTGCCGAGGTATCCCGCCCACACCAGGTCCCACAGCGCGGAGGTGAGCGCGGGATCGTCCGTCGCGCCGAGTGTGTCCGAGAGTTGCCGGAAGAAGTACGCGCCGCCGCCGGCGAGGGTGTCGAGGACGGCACGGTGCATCTCGGTGAGTTCGATGTCGGCGGGTGTCGCGAGCGTGAGCGGGGACGATTCGGTCAGGTGCAGGCTCACCCAGCCGTCCTTCCCGGAGATCTGTCCGGCGCCCGCCCACAGCACCTCGCCGGTGGAGGTGAGTTCGTCGAGCATCGCGGGGGAGTAGTCGCGGACGCGCGAGCCCAGGATCAGGGTTTCGAGGGCGGACGCCGGAACCGGAACTCCTGCAAGCTGTTCCACGACGGTCGCGACACCGTCGATACCGCGCAGCGAACCCCCGACGTGCTGCCAGCCCGGCAGGAAGCGGCCGAGGGTCGCGGTGCTCACCGGCTCGACGTCCTCGCGGGCCGCGGCCAGCGAACGCCGGCGCAGGCGCCGCAGCACCTCCGCGTCGCACCACTCGCTGCCGGTGGCACCGGGACGGAACTCGCCCTCGACCACGCGCTTCTCGTTCGCGAGCCGGACCAGCACGTCCCGCGCGACGGCCGATCCGATGCCGAACCGGTCCGCGGCCTCGGCCAGCGTGAACGGGCCGTGGGTGCGCGCGAAGCGACTCAGCAGATCACCCAGCGGGTCGTCGACCGGCTCGATGAATGCCGCGGGCGTGCCGATCGGCAGCGGTACGCCGAGCCCGTCGCGCAGCCGTGCGGCGTCCTCGATCGCGGTCCACCACTGGCGGCCCGCGAACGAGACGTGCAGCGCGCGTCGGTGTTCCACCAGTTCCTCGAGCCACGGCAGCGGGTCGGCGGTGGCGCGGGCGGCGGCCTCCTCGGTGGTCAGTGGCCCCAGCAGGCGCAGCAGGTCGGCGATGCCCTCGACGTCGCGGGCGCGCCCTTCCGGGACCAGGCGCTGCAGTTCGTGCTCGGCCTTGGCGATGACGTCGGCGTCGAGCAACTCGCGCAGTTCCACCCGGCCGAGCAGTTCGGCGAGCAGTGTCGAGTCCAGGGACAGCGCGGCAGCGCGGCGTTCGGCGAGCGGGCTGTCGCCCTCGTACATGAACGCGCCGACGTAGTCGAACAGCAGCGAGCTCGCGAACGGCGACGGCGACGCGGTCTCCACCTCGACGATGCGGATCTGCCGACGGGCGATGCGGCCGAACAGGTCCCGCAGCGCGGGCAGGTCGTAGACGTCCTGCAGGCATTCGCGCACGGTCTCGAGCAGGATCGGGAACGTCGGATACTTGCGGGCGACGTCGAGCAGTTGCGCGGAACGCTGCCGCTGCTGCCACAGCGGCGCTCTCTTGCCGGGGGTACGGCGCGGCAACAGCAGTGCGCGCGCGGCACATTCGCGGAACCGCGACGCGAACAGTGCCGAGCCGCCCACCTCGTCGGTGACGATGTCCTCGATCTCGTCGCGTTCGAACGCGAACAGTTCGGCGCCGGGCGGGTTGTCCTCGGTGTCGGGCAGGCGGACGATGATGCCGTCGTCGGACGCGGTGGGGGCGGCGTCGACGCCGAAGCGTTCCCGCAGTCGGGCGCCCACCGCGAGCGCCCACGGCGCGTGCACGCGGAGCCCGTAGGGCGAGTGCAGCACCAGTCGCCAGTCGCCGAGTTCGTCGCGGAAACGTTCGACGACGAGCGTGCGGTCGGTGGGGACGCGTCCGGTGGCCTGCTGCTGATCGTCGATCAGGGCCGCGAGGTTGGTGGTGGCGTTGGCGTCGAGTCCGCTCGCGGCGAGTCGGGTGGCCACCTCGTCCGGGGTGCTGGTGGACAGCTCGCGCAGGAACCCCCCGAGCGCCTCCCCGAGTTCGGCGGGACGGCCCAGACCGTCGCCGTGCCAGAACGGCAGCCGTCCGGGCAGTCCGTACGCGGGACTGACGAGCACGCGGTCGAACGTGATCTCCTCGATCCGCCAACTGGTGGCGCCGAGTGCGAACACATCGCCCACCCGGGACTCGTACACCATCTCCTCGTCGAGTTCGCCCACCCGAGAGGCCTTCTCGCCGACCATGTACACCGCGAACAGGCCGCGGTCGGGGATGGCGCCGCCGGAGGTGACGGCGAGGCGCTGCGACCCGGGCCGTCCGGTGAGGGTGCCGGCGTCGCGATCCCAGACGAGCCGGGGCCGAAGCTCGGCGAACTCGTCGGACGGATAGCGGCCCGCGAGCAGGTCCAGCGTCGACTCGTACGCCGAGCGGGGTAGCGTCGCGAACGACCCACTGCGACGGACCATTTCGTACCACTGCTCCACGTCGATCGGTTCGAGCGCGGTGGCGGCGACGGTCTGCTGCGCGAGGATGTCGAGCGGGTTGGCCGGGATCTCGAGCGCCTCGATTTTGCCACTGGTCATCCGTTCGACGGTGACGGCGCAGTGGATCAGGTCGGTGCGGTGCTTGGGGAACAGCACGCCGCGGGAGATCTCGCCCACCTGGTGTCCGGCGCGGCCGACGCGCTGCAGTCCGCTCGCGACGGACGGCGGCGCCTCGACCTGGACGACGAGGTCGACCGCGCCCATGTCGATGCCGAGTTCGAGGCTGCTGGTCGCGACGACACAGCGCAACCGTCCCGACTTGAGATCGTCCTCGATGATGGCCCGCTGGTCCTTGCTCACCGAACCGTGGTGGGCGCGGGCCAGTAGGGGATCGGCGCCGTAGTTCACCTCGGTGGGCGCGCCGATCTGCGCCGGCGGCCGGCCCTGCTTCTCGACGGCGCCGCCGAGGCGTTCGGCGTAGATCTCGTTGAGCCGTGCGGTGAGCTTCTCGGCGAGGCGGCGGGAGTTCGCGAACACGATCGATGAGCGATGCGCGAGGATCAGGTCCACGATCTGCTCCTCGACGTGCGGCCAGATGGACCCGGCCTGCGGCGCCGGCGACATCGAGTCCGGATCCGGTTCCGCGACGCCGAGTTCGGTCATGTCCTCGACCGGGACCCGCACGGTGAGATCGAAGGTCTTCGCTGCGGGCGGCGCCACGATCCGGATGGGCGCGGCGCCCGCCAGGAACCGGCCCACCTCTTCGTGCGGACGCACGGTCGCCGACAGCCCGATCCGCTGGGCGGGCTTGGTCAGGAGCTGGTCGAGGCGCTCGAGCGACAGCGCGAGGTGGGCGCCGCGTTTGGTGCCGGCGACTGCGTGTACCTCGTCGACGATCACCGTGTCGACTGCCGCGAGCGTCTCCCGCGCCGACGACGTGAGCATCAGGAACAGCGACTCGGGGGTGGTGATGAGGATGTCCGGCGGGGTCTTGATCAGCTTGCGGCGCTCACCGGTGGGGGTGTCACCGGAACGCACACCCACGCGGATCTCCGGGGGCTCCGACCCGAGCCGCTTCGCGGTCTGGGTGATCCCGACCAGCGGGGCGCGCAGGTTCCGCTCGACGTCGACGCCCAGCGCCTTGAGCGGCGAGATGTACAGGACACGGGTGGCCCGGTCGGACTCGGTCGACGTGGACAGCTGGTCGAGCGCCCACAGGAACGCCGACAGGGTCTTGCCGGAGCCGGTGGGTGCCACGACGAGCGTGTGCGACCCGCTCGCGATGGAGTCCCACGCCCCGAGCTGTGCGGCCGTCGGCGCATCGAAGGCACCGTCGAACCACTCCCGGGTGGGCGCGGAGAAGCGGTCGAGGACGGCGTCCATGCGCTCCATCTTGCCCGCAGGCACCGACACGCACTTTCAGCCAGCGTCCCGGCCCCACCGCGTAGTAGCTTCCTGAACAAACGATCGGTCTTCACAAAGAACGGGCGGGGCGGCATGGAGACGTTGAAGATGGTGCTCGAACTCGTGGTCGTGCTGGGCGCGATCGTGATGGGCACCCGCTCGAGCGGCGTCGCGCTCGGCCTGTGGGGCGGCGCGGGCGTGGCCGTGCTGGTGTTCGTGTTCGGCGAGGACGTCGGAACGCCGCCGGTGGACGCGCTGCTGATCGTCCTGTCGGTGGTGCTGGCGTCGTCGATGATGCAGGTGGCCGGCGGCATCGACTGGATGGTGACCATTGCCGCCCGGCTCATCTCGAAGCGGCCGAAACAGATCACGCTGATCGCGCCGCTGGTCGCGTTCCTGTTCTCGGTGGGCGCCGGGACGTCGAACATCCTGTACCCGCTGCTCCCGGTGATCTACGACCTGTCGTACCGGAACGGGGTCCGGCCGTCGCGTCCGCTGTCGTTGTCGGTCGTGTCGACCGGCGTCGCGCTCGCCTGCAGCCCGGTCTCGGCCGCGATGGCCGCGATGGTGACGCTCACCGACGTCTCGCCGTACGACTTCGAACTCATCGACATCATCAAGATCACGCTGCCGGCCGCGATCATCGGCATCGTGCTCTCGGCGTTCGTCGTCAACAAGCTCGGTAAGGAACTGCGCGACGACCCCGAGGTGCAGGCCCGGATCGAGTCCGGGGAACTCGAGGTCGCGGGGGCCGGTGGTCCGGGCGCCCTCAAACTCGAATCGACCACGAAGGGCCGCAACGCTGCGCTGATCTTCCTCGCCGGTGTCGCCGCGATCGTCGTGTTCGGTCTGTTCAAGGACATCCGGCCGGATGCCGCCGACGGCACCCCGCTCGGCATGACGCCGATCATCGAGATGATCATGTTCCTCGTCGGCACCGTGATCCTGCTGGTGTCGCGGCCCGACGTGTCCACGGTGCCCGCCTCGACGGTGTTCCGTGCCGGCATGGTCTCGGCGATCGCCCTGTTCGGACTCGCGTGGCTGACCGACACGTTCATCAGCGCACACAGCGACACCATCACCAACACCGTCGGCGACTGGGTGAACGCGGCACCGTGGATCTTCGCGCTCGGCGTGTTCCTCGTG
This sequence comes from Rhodococcus sp. TAF43, assembly GCF_052113525.1. Classification (NCBI taxonomy): domain Bacteria; kingdom Bacillati; phylum Actinomycetota; class Actinomycetes; order Mycobacteriales; family Nocardiaceae; genus Rhodococcus; species Rhodococcus sp. TAF43. The sequence continues at coordinate 175,162 of NZ_JBFRDL010000006.1, read as the reverse complement.
TGTGTCCTCACCACGAGCCAGTCGACCGCGACCCGAACGATCGTGCCGATCGGTCTCGCGGCGGGCATCGCGCCGGGCGTCCTCAGCGGAATGTGGGCCGGCGCCTTCGCCGGCGTCTACCTGCTGCCCACCAACGGCTCCCAGATCGCGGCCGCCAACTTCGACCTGTCGGGCACCACCAAGCTCGGCACCAAGCTCGTCGACCACTCGTTCTTCATCCCGACCGTGGTCCTCGCGGCCACGACCGTCGCGGCGGGTGCGGGCCTGGGCGTGTTGCTGGGGTGAGGGGTTGATCGCCCCCACGGTCGGTATCGCGCGTGGAGCCTTACGGTTGGACGATGCCGCAGGGACATCTCCCGTTTGCCCTGCCTGCGTGACAAGGAGTGAACCGACGTGGAGGGTGCTGACGACCCGACCGACCGCTCGCGGCTGGACCTGGCGGCGCATCTACCGCGACTGACGGCGCGTGGTGTGATTCTCAGTCTCCTCGTGAGCAATCACCCGGCGCGGCCGACGCCGGCGCAGGTCGTCCGGGCCGCGGGAGTGTTCGGTATCAAGGAATCTGCGGCGCGGGTCGCGTTGAGCCGGATGGTGTCCGGTGGCGATCTCACGCGAACACCCGACGGGTTCCATCTGAGTGCACCGCTGCTCGAACGTCGTCAGCGGGTGCTGCACGAGGTGGAGCAGGGGACCCGCCCGTGGAACGGGGAGTGGGAGATCGTCGTCGTCACCGGCACGGGACGCGATCCCGGCGATCGCGCCGCGCTGCGCGAGCGGCTGTCCCGGCTCCGGTTGGCCGAACTGCGCGAGGGCGTCTGGCTGCGTCCGGCCAACCTGACGCGGGTGCTCGACCTGGCCGCCGAACCGGTGGAGGTGCTGACGGGAAGTCCGGTGCGCGACGCCGGTGAACTCCTCGGATCGTTGTGGAACCTCCCGGCCTGGGAGCGGGAGTCCCGGCGGCTGCTCGAGCTGATGAACCTGGCCGAGAGCACGGTCGACCGATTCACGGTCGCCACCGCGGTTGTTCGACACCTTCTCACGGATCCTGTTTTACCGCAGGAACTTCGACCGAATTCGTGGACGGCCGACCGTGTGCATGCGGCGTGGGGCGCGTACCAGGAGGAGTTCGTGTCGATTCCGGAGGTCGGTCACACGAACTGACCGAATATTACTCATTGACTTCGACTGTTCGGAAAACGTAATGTCCGAATCAGTCGAAGGAGGCAGTCATGCAGACACACGAGGTGTTCAACCAGTCCGTTCCGCTATACGGCCACAACGTCGCCGACGATCCGACGCTGCTCGAGGGGCTCGTCCGTGAGGGCGCGGAATGGGCCGTCGACGACGTCAGCCGCCTCGGCGCGCTGGCCGGAACCGAGCACGTGCAGGAACTGGGCCGGCTCGCGAACGAGAACCCGCCGGTCCTGCGGCCCTACGACCGGTTCGGTCACCGCACCGACGACATCGAGTTCCACCCGGCGTGGGACGAGCTGATGTCCACGGCCGTCGCCAACGGGATGCACGGCGCACCGTGGAGCGACGCCCGGCCGGGCAGCCACGTGGCGCGCGCCGCCAAGTTCTACGTGTGGAGCAATGTCGAGGCCGGCCACACCTGCCCGATCTCGGCGACGTACGCCGCCGTCCCCGCGCTGCGGGAGAACCCCGAGCTGGCCGCGATCTACGAACCGCTGCTGTCCAATTCGTCGTACGAGGGCGGCCTGAGGCCTCCGTTGGAGAAGGCGGGCCTGCTCGCGACGATGTCCATGACCGAGAAGCAGGGCGGCTCCGACATTCGAGCCAACACGACGCGCGCCGTCCTGCAGCCCGACGGCACCTACCGGATCGTCGGCCACAAGTGGTTCACGTCGGCGACGATGGCCGACCTGTTCCTGGTCCTGGCGCAGACCGACGCGGGCGTGACGTGCTTCCTGGTGCCCCGCGTCCTTCCCGACGGCACCCGCAACAACGTTCGACTGATGCGGCTGAAGGACAAGCTGGGCAATCGGTCCAACCCGTCGGCCGAGATCGAGTACGAGAACGCCTTCGCGTGGCGTGTCGGTGACGAGGGCCGTGGTGTGCCGACGATCATCAAGATGGTCAACATGACTCGCCTCGACTGCCTGATCGGGGCGGCGTCGGGCATGCGTCGGGGCGTCACCCAGGCCGTGCATCACGCGACGCATCGGCAGGCCTTCGGCAACTACCTCATCGACCAGCCGTTGATGCGGAACGTCCTGGCCGACCTGGCCGTGGAGTCGGAGGCGGCGTCGCTGCTGATGATGCGCCTCGCCGGCGCCCACGACCGTGCCACTCGCGGTGACGCGGCGGAGTCCGACTTCCTGCGTCTGGCCCTCGCGGTCGGGAAATACTGGGTGTGCAAGCGGTGGCCCGCTCATGCGGCCGAGGCGATGGAGTGCTTCGGGGGCAACGGCTTCATCGAGGAGTCTCAGATGCCGCGCCTGTTCCGCGAGTCCCCGCTCAACGGGATCTGGGAAGGCAGCGGAAACGTCGCGGCGCTCGACGTGCTGCGGGCGATGGGCAAGAATCCGCGCACCGTCGAAGGGTTCTTCGACGAGGTCGCGCTGGCCGGTCCCGAGCCGAGCATTCAGCGTGCGGTCCGCGAGATCCGTTCCCAGCTGACCGATCTGGCGGACGCGGAGGTCCTCGCCCGTCGCGTGATCGAGCGGATGGCACTGGTTCTGCAGGCGTCGCTCCTGGTGCGGCACGGCAATCATGCGGTCTCCGATGCCTTCATTGCCACCAGAATCGACGGCGACCGTGGCAGCGTGTACGGAACGCTGCCCGCCGGCGTGGACTTCGCAGCAATTATCGATCGCGTCACCTCGAAGGTCGGCTGACAGAGCCGACCGCGGCCCGGAACACAATGTCGAAGGAGTCGATCAATGCAGGGAATCGGTGACTGGGCCACCCGGCGGGCCCAATTGAGCGGCGACAAGGTCGCTTTCGTGTCCGGTGAGCGCACCTGGACCTACGGCGAGTTCGACGACCGCGCGAACCGGCTGGCGAACCAGCTACGCGATCGGTTCGGCGTCAGGCGCGGAGACCGCATCGCCGCGGTCGTACCCACGTCCGTGGAGTGCCTCGAGATCCTCTTCGCGGTAGCGAAGCTCGGCGCCGTCTTCACACCGATCAACGTCCGGCTCACGGCGTCCGAGATCGGTTATGTCCTGGCCGATCTCGGAGCACAGCTGCTCTTCGTGCACGGGGCGTTCACCCAGGCGGCAGCTGCGGTGAACGAACCGGGCGTGCGGGTGCGCGACGTGGTAGCACTGGGGGCGGAGTACGACGACCTCGTGGCGACCGCCGATCCGGACCCGTTGCCGGCGCTGACGGATCGCCACGACGTGGCGGTGATCATGTACACGTCCGGAACCACCGGGCGACCCAAGGGCGCCATGATCACCCACGAGAACCTCCGGGCCAACGCGGCCGCCGTCACCTCCGCGTTCGGACTGCGTTCGTGCGACGTCACCGTGACGGCACTTCCGATGTTCCACATCGGCGGGCTGGGGCTCTACACACTGCCGTTCATCTATGTGGGCGCCATGAACGTGATCATGCCGTCGTTCGATCCGGTCGCGGTCCTCGACGCGGTGGTCGCGCACCGGGCGACTCAACTGTTGTTGGTGCCCACGATGTGGCAGGCCGTCATGGGTGTGCCCGATCTGGAACGCTACGACCTGTCCTCGCTCGACTGTGCCCTGACATCCGGTGCGCCTGCACCTGTCTCGGTGCTGGACTTCCTGGCGCGCAGTGGTATCCCGTTCCGGGAGGGGTTCGGGATGACCGAGTGTGCCCCGTCGATCGCGCTGCTCGACTCCGAGCACGTTCGGGAGAAGGCCGGATCGATCGGACGGCCGCTCTTCGGGATCGACACGCGGTTGGTCGACGACCTGGACCGCGACGTGCCCGTCGGAACGGTGGGAGAACTGTTGGTCCGAGCCGACAACGTGTTCGCCGGGTACTGGATGCGTCCCGAGGAGACGTCCCATGCGTTGCGGGGTGGATGGTTCCACACCGGGGACATGGCACGAGCGGACGACGAGGGTTTCATCACCCTGGTCGACCGGAAGAAGGACATGCTGATCAGCGGCGGTGAGAACGTGTACTCCCGTGAGGTGGAGGTGGTGATCGCCGAGATGCCCGGAGTGCGCAACGTGGCGGTGGTCGCGGCCTCCCACGAGAAGTGGGGCGAGACGCCGGTGGCCTTCGTCGTGCCGACCGAGGGTGCCGCACTCGCCGAGGACGACGTCATCGCCTTCGCTCGGCAACGGCTGGCGCGTTTCAAGGTGCCGACCCGGGTCCGGTTCATCGAGGCGCTGCCGACGACGGCCACGGGCAAGGTGCAGAAGAACGCGCTCCGCGATCGCCTGCTCACCGAGACGGTCTGAGCGGGAACCGGCTCCGGTACTCGTCCCAGCTCRCCTTGCACGCGCGGGCGAGGTGGTCGATYCGGTCCTGATCGGCGGTCGGCCAGTCGACGCCCGGTTCCATCAGTTCGGCCGTCGCCCGTTCGCCGAGCAGGAACTCGCGCCGGAATTCGGCCTGCACCGCACCGAGGACGACCCCGGCGGCCTCGGTGCGGTGCCGCAGCGCGGCGAAACGGGCGCCGGCCGCGATGATCTCCTGGCTGCCCAGGTACGGCTGGTTGAGCTGCACGGCTTCCGCCTCGGCGGTGAAGTCCACGAATCCCTTGCGATGTGCCTGCGCGAGTGCGCGGACCCGGGCGGGGTCCATCGTGACCGGATTGTCGCCCCGCGGATCGCCCTCGTGGTCCCCGCGATTCGACAGGGCCACGACATCCGGTAGCAGGTCGGGCTCGGCCCGCAGGACGTTGACCGCGCCGTCGCGTCGGGTCGTGTGGTTCATCGTGTCGTGGAACGAGAGGGTCGTGAAGTCGGTGCCGCGGCGCAGGGCCAGTTCCGCCATGCGGTCGACCAACTCGTCGCGGGTGCGCTCGTAGACGCCCAGGCCGCGGTCGGCGACCTCGGTGAAGGTGTCGGCCAGATGCTTCCATCCGGCGTCGTCGGTGGGTTCGCGCAGCAGCGGGTAGAACGAGAACGTGACCGGTCGGACGGCGTCGACGCCGTCGAGGTCGGCCCGGTTGCCGGGGCCGGCCTGCCGCACCCGCGCGAATGCCTCGCGCAGCGTCGCCTCGAGATCCGTCGGGCGGGCCCGGTTGGGGTCGCGGATCATGCGCGGGTGCGGATTCTCGACATACACGATCCGGGGGTCGATCTCGGCCCAACGCCGCACGATCGGCCCGGTGGACATATCGGTGAAATCGAACTGGAGTCTGCGAGTGAACTCGGGTGCGAGGAACGGTGCGAGCTCCTCGGGGATCGCGTAACCCGAATGCGGGCAACTCACCAGCAGATCCGCCTCGGCCAGCGCCTGATCGAGCGTTCGATTGCCTGGGTCGGCGTAGAACACCAGGTCCTCGGGCGTGAATTCCGTTCCGGCAGGGACGAACAGCGGCGTGCCAGTCATGGCTCGACCATATCGTCTCGGAATACTTTGGGGCGGTAGGGAAATGCGGTCGAATCGGACAGTGGGGAGCGCTGCCGAACGGGCGACGGGCCGCGTCGTCGAAGTCGCTCGAGATTCGGTCGAGAATCCCGGTAAGGCCGTACAGACCGGCCTCCACTCACTAGTCTAGTGGATGTTCCGGACGGTCTTTGACCAGGTCGGGGCCGTCTTCCTGCAAGGAGGGGAGCTCCCCGTGAAACTCCACAGAACAGCCGCCGTGTCCGTGCTGGCCATCGCGGCTCTGGGTGTCGCCACCGGCACCGCTTACGCCGAGCCCGGACCTCCGCCGAGTCCTGGGGTCATTCACTATCAGACCCAGATCGGTTCGAACGGAACATCGCTCGACACTGTGCTCGATGCCGGCACCTTCCGGGTCGCAGGCAATGTCGTCGACGTCGTCGATCCCGCGGGCGCCACCGTCGGCACCATCCCGCTGACCTACCCGGTGGCCGGTACCGACATCTCGCTGGTCCCGTCGGTCGACGGCAGCAGGCTCACCCTCACGCCGGCGGTCCCGGCCCAGGGCGTCGCTGCGCTGCACAACGTGGACGCCCGCCAGGACGCCTACGACAACATGGTCCGGCAGATCGAACAGGGCTGGTTCAACGGAGGACAGATGTCCGCGCAGATCGGCGCGGGTGTCGGTGCCGTCGTCGGCTGCGTTCTGTTCCTGTTCGTCGGCTGCATCCCGGGTGCCGCGATCGGTGGCGCGATCGGAGCAGCGACCGGAATCACCAACAACAACCCGGCGGTCCAGCCCGCCGTGTTCGATTTCATCGCCACGCTCTACTGACCCGGCCGGTCGCTCGCCTCAGAGTCGGGGAGGGGCGAGCTCCGGTGGAGCAGCGCGCGCAGGTTGTCGGTGACGATGCGGGCCGAGATGGTGGGGTCGATGGCGCGCTGGATGCCGAGACCCACGCCCAGGCTGAGAACGCTGCGGGCGGCGTCGTCGGGTGGGATCGGGAGCGTGACGCCGGTCGTCTCGGTCAGCGAATTCAGCAGGGCCAGAACCATTCCGTGCGCCATGCCGAGCGTCGACGCGAGCGCGGCCCGGACCTCGGGGTCGTGTCGGGACGCGGCGATGAACTCGAACTCGAGCATCGTCCAGTCGACATCGCCGAGTGTTCGTTCGGCCCAGTCCTGGAAACGGGCGAGTGTGGTGTCGAGTTCGCCGTCCGCCGCGAGCAGTGCGGCGACCTCCGCGAACTTGGTCGAGTGGATCAGGTCCAGGACCTCGAGGCACAACTCCTTCTTGCCACGGAAGTTCGAGTACACCGCACCCTTCGAATAGCCCGCCGTCTCGGCCACCTTCTCGAGCGACGTCGCCGCGTATCCGTCGGTCAGGAACAGGTCGCGGGCGGTCGACAGCAACTCGGCCCGGGTCCGGGCCTGACTCTCCGACCTGGTCAGACGGGGCATCGCCAATCTCCTCGCGCATTTGGGGTACCCAGAGTATCTGGATGCTGTTAGTTTCTAGATATGACGTCGAGTGACACACATCTCAGTCGCGGCTTGGTGATCGGATGCGGGGGAACGTTGGGGGCGGCGTGGACGGTCGCGGCGCTGGTCGCCGTGCGGGACGCGCTCGGCTGGGATCCGCGCGACGCCGACGTCCTGATGGGCACGTCGGCCGGGGCCGAGCTGGTGACGATGCTGGGCAGCGGAATCGGTGTCGACGAGATCCTGGCTGTGCAGTTGGGCGAGTCGACGCATCCCGTGCTCTCCGGACATCTCGCCGGCGCGCCGGGACGTTTCCCGCCGCTACCGCGACCGCGCCTGGGCTCGCCCGGGCTGCTGCGTCGCGGCCTGCCGACCGTGACCGGGCTGAGCGGGATGCTCCCGGAGGGCGGTGGCGACACGGGCTGGCTTGACCGGCTCGCGACCGGTCTCGGTGCCGGTGGCTGGGTCTCGCATCCCGACACCCGGCTGGTCGCGATGGACTACGGCACCGGCGAGCGGGTGGCGTTCGGTGCGCAGGGGGCACCGAACGCGACGCTGGCGGAGGCGCTCCGGGCGTCGTGGGCGATCCCGGGCTGGATGCCGCCCGTCCGGATCGGCGGCCGACGGTTCGTCGACGGCGGTGCGGCGTCCACGGCGTCCGCCGACCTGCTGGCCGGGCGCGGACTGGACGAGGTGATCGTGTTGGCTCCCATGGCGTCCGGCGGACGCATCCGCGCTCGGGGACCGGCGATCCTCGAGCGGACGGTGTTGCGGAACTGGATGAGCGCCGGACTCGACGCCGAATGCGCGGCGCTGGAGGCGTCCGGCACCCGGGTGATCCGGATCGACGCGACCGCCGAGGATCTCGCCGTGATGGGCGCCAACTTCATGGACGACCGGCGTCGGCTCGCGACGCTGGAACACGCGCTGCGCAGCACCCGGACCGCGGTGGAGCACGCCCTCACGACAGGAGTTCGCGGATGACCCGCCACCACGAGGTGATCGTCGTCGGCGCCGGAATCTCGGGAATCGGCGCCGTGATCCGGCTGCAGCAGATGGGGGTCGACGACGTCGTCGTCCTGGAGAAGAGCGATTCGCTCGGTGGGACGTGGCGCGACAACACCTATCCCGGGTGTGCGTGCGATGTACCGTCGGCGCTGTACTCGTACTCGTTCGCGCCCAACACCGACTGGAGTCGACTGTTCGCGGGGCAGGACGAGATTCGCGAGTACATCGAGCGGACCGCGGCGGCGCACCGCGTCCACGAGCGCGTCGAGTTCGGCACCGAACTGCTGCGCGCGCAGTGGGACGAGCTGTCGCGCCGCTGGCTGCTGGAGACGTCGAACGGTGTGCTCACTGCGAACGCGGTGATCGYGGCCGCCGGACCGTGGAATCAGCCGCTGATCCCCGACATCCCGGGGCTCGACGGTTTCGGCGGCGAGGTCTTCCACTCGTCGCGGTGGAACCACGACTACGAGCTGGCGGGCAAGCGGGTGGCCGTGGTGGGGACCGGCGCGTCGGCGGTGCAGTTCGTGCCGGAGATTGCGCCGACCGTGGCGGAGTTGCACCTGTACCAGCGCACCGCGCAGTGGGTGCTGCCGAAGCCGGACACCACGATCCCGGGCGCGGTGCGAGCGGCCATGGGGCGGGTGCCGGGCGCGCTGAAGGCGTTGCGGCGCATCCAGTACGGAATCATGGAGGCGCTAGGGATCGGCTTCCGCAACCCGTGGATCCTGCGGGTGGTCCAGCAGATCGGTCGGGTGCAGCTGCGGGCGCAGGTTCGCGACTCGCACCTGCGGAAGTCGCTCACCCCGGACTACACGCTCGGCTGCAAGCGCCTGTTGATGTCGAACACGTACTATCCCGCGTTGAATCGCCCGAACGTCGAGGTGCACGCGAACGCGGTACAGCAGGTGCGTGGCAACGTGGTGGTCGGCGCCGACGGCCAGGAGCGCGAGGTGGACGCCATCATCTTCGGCACCGGCTTCCACATCCTCGACATGCCCATCGCGGGAAGGGTGTTCGACGGTCAGGGCCGCAGCCTGGGCGACCACTGGAAGGGCAGCCCGCAGGCGTACCTCGGCACCACCGTCGCCGGGTTCCCCAACGCGTTCGTGCTGCTCGGTCCCGCGCTCGGCACCGGCCACACGTCGGCGTTCATGATCCTCGAGGCGCAACTCGACTACCTGGCCGCCGCGATCGCCACCGCCCGCGCCGCAGGCTGGACCCGGATGGAGACCCGTCCCGAGGTGCAGGCCGCGTTCAACGCCGAGGTGCAGCAGGCACTCGCCACCACCGTCTACAACGCCGGCGGCTGCCAGAGCTACTTCCTCGATGTCAACGGCCGCAACAGCTTCAATTGGCCGTGGTCGACCGGACGGATGCGGGAGAGGCTGCGGCACTTCGACAAGGCGGCCTACCTGACATCGACGGAGGTGTCGTCATGACCCGGTATCCCGCGATTGCTCTCGGCGGCGCGCGGGTGCTCGTGACCGGCGCCGGACGCGGCATCGGCAGGGCCACCGCGCGGGCGTTGGCGGCCCACGGCGCGACCGTTGCTCTGGCCGACATCGACCGGAGTGCGGTCGAGGACGCCGCCGCAGGTCTCGGTACCGCCCACGTGCTGGACGTCCGGTCCCGGGCGTCGTGGGACACGTGCGTGGCCGAGGTGGGGCCGATCGACATTCTCGTCAACAACGCTGGCGTCATGCCGGTCGGGGCGTTCCTCGATGAGCCGGACGCGACCGGTGAGATGACGATCGACGTCAACGTGTGGGGACCGATCCACGGCATGCGGGCCGTGGTGCCCGGCATGATCGAACGCGGCCGCGGCCACGTCGTGAACGTCGCGTCGCTCGCCGGGAAGATCGCCATCCCCGGGCTCGCCGTGTACAACGCGAGTAAGTATGCGGCCGTGGGACTCTCGTCGGCGGCGCGCCTCGAGTTCGCCGAGCACGGAGTCAGCGTCAGCGCCGTGCTGCCCAGCGCGGTCCGCACCACACTGACGTCCGGGATCCCGCTCGGCAAGGGCCTGCCCACCGTGGACCCCGAGGACATCGCCGACGCCGTCCTGCGCACCGTCCGCACGCGACGCGCCGAGACCCCCGTCCCGGGGTACCTCGCGGCCCTCGACGTCGGGGTGGCGGTGGCGCCCGAACGGCTGGTACGGCTGATCCGACGCGTCATCGGCGGGGAGCGGGCGCTCACCCACGTCGACCCCACCGCGCGGGCCGACTATGACGCGCGGCTGCGGCGCACCGAGTCGGAATGAATCCCGCGGTCGGCGCGGGGAGGTTTCGACGGCACTAGGGGAGTGGCGCCGCGTTGCGCTGCGCGAGCATGACCGTCATCAGACCGGACTCCTGGGTCTGGGAATGGAGCATCTCGCGGGCCGCCTGTTTCACCGGTCCGTCGGCGAGTTTCGGTCCGCGGCCTGCGCCATCGCGATCCCGCCCCGGTGGTGACGCTCCATCAGTTGCAGGAACAGGGATCTCGGCGTCCGGGCCCCGGCTCGCCGCCTGATGGCGGCGGCAGCGGCGACCGCGAGCGCTCGGCGGGAACGCGCGCGTACGAAGAATCTCGGCCGCGATGCGAGCCTGCTGGTGGTCACAGCGTCCCCCTGCGTCAGTCGTCCCGGAAGCCGACCGCCACGACCCCGTCGGCCCCTCTGCGGAATTCGCCCGACCGGACACCTGTCCGATCGTCACCGTAGTGTGTGTGACACACCTCATACGGCCAACAGGGTGCGGGCGTAGTTCAGGAGGGATCCGGCCCGAATTTCACCCCCTGGGCGAGGGGGAGTTCATCGGAGTAGTTGACGGTGTTGGTGACGCGGCGCATATACGACTTCCAGGCGTCCGAACCGGACTCGCGTCCGCCGCCGGTCTCCTTCTCGCCGCCGAACGCGCCGCCGATCTCGGCGCCCGAGGTGCCGATGTTGACGTTCGCGATGCCGCAGTCGGAGCCGTCCGCGGCCAGGAATCGTTCGGCCTCACGCTGGTCGGTGGTGAAGACGGCGGACGACAACCCCTGCGGGACACCGTTGTGCAGCTCGATCGCCTCGTCGAACGTGTCGTAGGGCAGGACGTACAGGATCGGGGCGAACGTCTCGGCGCGCACCATCGCGGTCTGCGACGGCATGCGGACCAACGCGGGCGTGACGTAGAACGAGCCACCGCCGCCGACTCGCTCGCCACCGGTCACCACGACACCGCCGTCGGCACGCGCGGTGTCCAGTGCCGCGTGCATCGAGTGGAACGCGGCACCCGAGATCAGCGGACCCACCAGCACCCCGTCGTCGAACGGATTACCTACCGTCAACTGCCGGTACGCGTCGGCGATCCGGTTCGTCACCTCGTTCACGATCGACCGGTGCACGATCAACCGGCGCAGCGTCGTGCACCGCTGGCCGGCGGTACCGGCGGCCGCGAACACGACGGCGCGCACCGTCAGATTTAGGTCGGCGGACGGCGTCACCACCGCCGCGTTGTTGCCGCCGAGTTCGAGGAGGCACCGTCCGAAGCGGGCCGCCACCCGCGGCGCCACGGCCCGTCCCATCCGCACCGATCCGGTGGCGCTGACAAGTGCCACGCACGGGTCGTCGACGAGTTGCTCGCCGACCACCGCCGTCCCGAGCACCACATGGTGCAGGCCGTCGGGGGCGCCGGTCTCGGACGCGGCCCGGCGCAGCAGCGCATCGCACGCCATCGCGGTGAGCGGTGTGCGCTCCGACGGTTTCCAGACGACCGGATCGCCGCACACCAGCGCGAGCGCGGTGTTCCACGACCACACCGCGACAGGGAAGTTGAACGCCGAGATCACCGCCACCACACCGAGCGGGTGCCACGATTCCGACAGCCGATGTCCGGGGCGCTCCGACGCCATCGTGCGGCCGTACAGCTGCCGCGACAGGCCGACCGCGAACTCGCAGACGTCGATCATCTCCTGCACCTCGCCGAGCGCCTCCGAGCGGATCTTGCCCGCCTCGAGCGTCACCAGCTCGGCCAGATCACTCTTGTGCTCGGTGAGCAACTCCCCGAGCCGGCGGACCACGGCGCCGCGCCGGGGTGCGGGCACCGTCCGCCACGTCGCGAACGCGTCGTGGGCGCGACCGACCGCCGCGTCGACGACGGCGGAGGTGCTGGGATGCACGAACGCGAGCACCGAGCCGTCGATCGGGGTGTGTGCCGTGAGCGGCGCGGGACCGGCATCGCCGGCGATCTCGGGAAGTGTGGCGCCGCAACGCCCGAGCGCGACGATCGCGCGGTCCGCCAACGTGCCGGTGCCGGGAAGCGTCATGATCCGGTCCCTCCTGAGCGTTGCTGTTGTCGCCGATACAGCTCGTACGGGTCGTGCACCTCGCGGTCGATCGCCGCCGCCAGCGCATCGCGGTCGTAGCCGACGCCGGACTCCCCGGCCGTCGCGCGGGTGTCCGTGTCGAGGTTGGATCGGAAGATCCCCGCCGCGGACTTCGGCAGGAAGTCCTCGTAGACGATCGGTGCGCGAACCCCGTCGTGGTAGGTGAAGTAGGCCATGCCGCGCTGCTCGAGGTCGTCCTCGGACCGTGGGAACCGCTTGTCCCACAAACGGTTCTCGTTGAACGGATCCGCACCCAGCAGTTCGTCGTACAGCGTCCGTCCCGCCGGGGTGAGCGCGATCCCGCGCGCCTCGACCTCGCCGAACCGCACCCGCAGCTCGCCGTCGGTGATCGAGCCGTCGGAGTCGAGGAAGCGGCGCGGCTCGGCCAGCGCGCGGAACGACGTCTGCCGGAGCAGCACCGCCGGTCCGTCCCACCGCGGCGGGCCCTGGATCCGGTCGATCATCGCGATGCCGCGCGCCGACATCCGCGCATAGAGGTCGTCGATGTCGAGGACCCGCGGCGTGAGGTGGTTGATGTGGGTACTGGTCACGCCCCCGATGTCGGCGGCCACCGCGGAGACCTGCTCGAGTTCCCGGTACCAGCCGCGGTCGACCGGCTCGCCCGACAACTCGAACACCCCGGTGGCCAGCTTGACGAACCGCTGCGCCTGCGACTCGTCCAGTCCGCCGTCGTCGGCCGCGCGGCGGGCGAGCGAGAGCAGCACGTCCGGGAACAGTCGCCGCCTGTCCAGGAAGCCGTCGAGCCGCCGCTGCAGATCGGCGTCGAAGAACCGTCGGTCCGCGGTGGTGAGCATCGACGTGAACACCCGGAACGGGTTCCGGGCCAGTTCCTCGGGGTCGATCGGGCGGAACGCGGTCGACACCACCGGAACCGGGGGAGTGGCCTCCCTCAGGTCGTAGAACCCCACCGGATACATGCCGAATCCGGCGAACAGGACTGCGACGTCGTGCATCTCGGCCGCGGTGCCGACCCGGATCGCGCCGTGGCGCTCCGCCGTCACCCGCGCGATGCTGCCGAGCCGCTCGGCCGAATCCGGATGAGCGGCCAGGAAGTCCGCATTGACCTGTCCGGTGACCTCCACCAGGGTCGTGTAGGCCGGCACCTCGCGGCCGTACGTGCGAGACAGCGCCGCAGCGAATCTCGACCGTAGTTCGTGGATTTCGGCCATCGCACCTCGATCGTACGAGTCCCGACAGCCCTCCGTGACCCGGAACGCTGACGTAGCCTTTCCGTATGAGCACCGCGGTCCGCCCCGCGGCCGGTGACTCGGACCTGCCGGCCGCGCGCGTTCACGACGTCCTGCGCGCGCACATGCTCGCGGACGGGTTCGACCTCGTCCTGGATCTCGAGACGTCCCGCGGCGCGCACGTCGTCGACCTCCGCGACGGCACGACGTATCTGGACATGTTCGGGTTCTTCGCGTCGTCGGCGCTCGGCATGAACCACCACGCGCTCGCCGACGACGAACAGTTCCGCCACGAACTCGTGACGGCGGCGATCAACAAGCCCAGCAACTCCGACGTCTACACCGTCCCGATGGCGCGGTTCGTCGACACGTTCGCGCGCGTGCTCGGCGACCCGGCGCTGCCGCACCTGTTCTTCGTCGACGGCGGCACCCTCGCCGTCGAGAACGCGCTCAAGGTCGCGTTCGACTGGAAGAGCCGACTCAACGAGACTCGCGGGCTCGACCCCTCGCTCGGGACACAGGTGCTGCATCTGACGGAGGCGTTCCACGGCCGCAGCGGCTACACGCTCTCGCTCACCAACACCGACCCCACCAAGATCGCGCGGTTCCCCAAGTTCGGATGGCCGCGCATCGACGCGCCGTACCTCGCGGACGGACGAGACCCGGAACAGGCCGAGGAAGTTTCGCTCGCGCAGGCGCGTCGCGCCTTCGCCGAACACCCGCACGACATCGCGTGCTTCATCGCCGAGCCGATCCAGGGGGAGGGCGGCGACCACCACTTCCGGCCCGAATTCTTCCACCGCATGCACGAGTTGTGCCTCGAACGCGACGCGCTGCTGATCTTCGACGAGGTCCAGACGGGCTGCGGGCTCACCGGCACCGCGTGGGCGTTCCAGCAGATGGGTGTCACCCCGGACGTGGTCGCGTTCGGGAAGAAGACCCAGGTGTGCGGGATCATGGCCGGCGGCCGCGTCGACGAGGTCCACGACAACGTCTTCGAGGTCAGTTCGCGGATCAACTCGACGTGGGGCGGCAACCTCACCGACATGGTCCGCGCCCGGCGCATCCTCGAGGTGATCGAGGAGGACCGGCTGATCGACCGCGCCCGACTGTGCGGCGCGCACCTGCTGCGGCGACTCGAGGTGCTGGCCGCCCGGTACGACGCCGTGACCGAGCCGCGGGGGCGCGGCCTGATGTGCGCGATCACGCTGCCGTCGCCCGAGTACCGGGATCGGGTGGTGACCGAGTTGCGCGAGCGCGAACACGTGCTGTTCCTCGCGACCGGCGAGCGCGGCATCCGGTTCCGGCCGCCGCTGACCGTGACGATCGCCGAACTCGACGCCGCCCTCGACGCGCTCGACCGGGTCCTCGTCCGCTGACTCCGTAGGGTCCTGAGACCCCCATCCAGGTGTTTCGTCCCACATCGACGGTGCGCCGGGCGGGTCCGGTGCGTGGTCTCGTTACGATTGTCGAGGTCTATCGAGGAGGCAGACGAGTGCAGATCACCAGCGTCGGACACGCCGGATTCCACATCCAGACCGAAGCGGGGTCGATTCTCTGCGACCCGTGGGTGAACCCCGCGTACTTCGCGTCGTGGTTCCCGTTCCCCGACAACACCGGCCTGGACTGGGAAGCCCTCGGCGACGTCGACTACCTGTACGTCTCGCACCTGCACAAGGATCACTTCGATCCGGAGACGCTCACCAAGCACGTCAACAAGGACGCGACGGTGCTGCTCCCGGACTACCCGGTGCCGGATCTCGAGCGTGAACTCCGCAAGCTGGGGTTCACGAAGTTCTTCGAGACGCAGGACTCCGTCAAGCACCGCGTGAGCGCAGCCGGCATCAAGGTCGCTCCGCAGGCTCCGCTCCAGGCGGGCGAACTCGACGTCATGATCATCGCGCTGCGCGCCCCGGCCGACGGCCCGATCGGTGACTCCGGCCTGGTCGTCTCCGACGGCGAGACCGTGTGCTTCAACATGAACGACGCGCGCCCGGTCGACATGGATCCGATGCTCGAGGCATTCGGCAAGATCGACATCCACCTGCTGCAGTACTCGGGCGCCATCTGGTACCCGATGGTCTACGACATCCCGGCCGGCACCAAGCGCAACTTCGGCAAGCAGAAGCGTCAGCGTGGCATGGACCGTTGCCGCAGTTACATCGAGCAGGTCGGCGCCACGTGGGTCGTGCCGTCCGCCGGTCCGCCGGTGTTCCTGGACGACGCGCTGCGTTCGCTCAATGACGACCACGGCGACGAGGGCAACATCTTCCCCGACCAGATCGTGTTCCTCGAACAGATGCGCATCCACGGCAACGACGGCGGCCTGCTGATGATCCCCGGATCCACCGTGGACATCCACGGCGAGAAGGCGACGCTGGCGCACCCGATCCCGGACGCCGACGTCGACAAGATCTTCACCGACAAGGCCGCCTACATCGAGGACATGGCCCAGCGCATGGCGCCGGTCATCGCCGCGGAGAAGGCCGCGTGGGCGCCCGCCGAGGGTGAGCCGCTGCTGGGTCCGCTCAAGGCCAAGTTCGAGCCGATCATGGCGCAGTCCGATCTGATCTGCGACGGGATCGGCTACCCCGTCGGCCTCGAGATCGGGGACGAGACCGTCGTCCTCGACTTCCCGAACCGCACGGTCCGCGCGCCGCAGGCAGGTGACGGCAAGTACCGCTACGGCTTCCGCATCGCGCCCGAGTTGGTGCGCACGGTGCTGCGCGACGACGAGCCCGACTGGGTCAACACGATCTTCCTGTCCACCCGCTTCGAGGCGTGGCGCGTCGGCGGCTACAACGAGTTCCTCTACACGTTCTTCAAGTGCCTGACCGACGAGCGGATCGCGTACGCCGACGGCTGGTTCTCCGAGGCCCACGACGACACCGCCTCGATCGAGGTGGGCGGCTACGAGATCCAGCGCCGCTGCCCGCACCTCAAGGCCGACCTGAGCAAGTTCGGCGTCGTCGAGGGCTCCAACCTGACGTGCAACCTGCACGGCTGGCAGTGGGACCTCGAGACCGGGCGCTGCAAGACCTCGAAGGGGCACGAGCTGCGGTCGACGAAGCTGGGCTGACCGCCCGCCCCGCACGACACGAATCCGCCGGCCGAGGCTCGAGAGAGCCCCGGCCGGCGGTGTCGTTTACCGTGGGCGTATGACGTCAATCCCCGGCGCGAAGCCCGGCGCGAGCATCCCCATCCTGTCCGTCCCGAACCTGCGCGACATCGGCGGCTACCGGACGAGTGACGGCGGCTCGGTTCGCTTCGGGCGCTTCTACCGGTCGACCGACCTGAGCAAGATCACCGTTGACGACGCACCGCGTCTCGCGGACCTGGGCCTGGTCACCGTGTTCGACCTGCGCACGCACTCCGAGCGTGAAGCCGCACCAGACCGACTGCCCGCGTCGGCGCGCGAGGTGGCACTCGACGTCCTGGCCGACAAGGCCTACCGCTCCGTGCCCGCGCAGATGCAGGCCGTGCTGGCCGATCCGTCGATCGCGGTGACGATGCTCGGCGAGAACAAGGCCGTCGACTACTTCCTCGGGAGCTACCGCGACTTCGTCACGCTGCCGAGCGCGATCGCGTCGTACCGGGGCATGTTCACCGACCTCGCCGCCCCGGACGCCCTCCCGGCCCTCGTGCACTGCACGACCGGCAAGGACCGCACCGGCTGGGCCACCGCGTCGCTGCTCCTTCTGCTGGGCGTCGACGAGGACGACGTCTACCACGACTACCTGCTCACCAACACGCAGCTGCTGCCCGCGTTCGCGTCGGTGTTCGACAAGTTCACCGTCGCGGGCGGGGATCCGGAACTCCTGAAGCAGGTGCTCGGCGTGCGGTCCGAGTACCTCGACGCGGCGCTGAAGCAGATGCGGGAATCCTTCGGCACGATCGAGGGCTACTTCGCCGACGGTCTCGGTATCGACAAGGACGGACAGGAGACCATCCGCAAGCACCTCGTCGAAGGCTGACGGTCAGACGGGTATCCGCAACGGCCGGGCGAACACCCGGGCCAGTACCAGACCGAGCGCGATGCCCACGGCGTCCGCGGCCGCGTCCCACACCGATCCGCTGCGCTGGATCGGCAGCAGCCCCTGCAGCACCTCCGACACGGCCGCGAACGCCAGCAGCCACGCCGCGGTCCACGCGACGCCGATGCGGGCGTACCGCGATGTGAGCGCCAGCGCCGTGAACATCAGGGCGTGAGTGACCTTGTCGCTGTTCTCCGGTCCGCTCGGAACCGTGGAGCCGGGGGAGAACAGCATCACGAGAACCACGACCGTCGCGATCGCGAGCGGCACGTGACGCCGGTCGAGCTTGTCGAACACGGGGCCCTCAGCGCTCGGTGAGGGTCAGCCCGAGGGCGCCCTCGGCGAATCGTCGGACCGCGTCGGTCGCGGTGGCGAGCACGTCGTCGTGGCCGGGCCGTGCCCAGCCGCTCAGGACGCCGGCGTCCCCGGAGGGGGCCACACCCACCTCGGCGAGCAGTTCGCCCGTCGTCGGTTCACACACGGCCCAGGAATAGTGCTCGTCGGCGGCCCACTGGCGGGACCGCTCGGCGACGTAGCCGGGATCGGCGATGCCGCCGTCGCGCAGCGCCGGACGGTCGTCGACCCGCTCGTCGGCCCGCAGCGCGCGCAGGTACCAGGATCCGGCATTGATCTCGATCGGTTCCATCAGCAGCCGCCGCGTCCCTTCTTGCCGCCGAACAGAATCGCGGCCGTCGCGGGGATCAGCAGGAAGAACAACCAGCTGTTGTCCATCGGCACGAGGAAGAACAGCGCGAGGGCCACGAACGGGATCACCGCCATGACGCTGTTGCGCCATCCCGGGGTGTCGTCGGAGTCGCCGGACGGCTCGGGCGCGGTCGCGGGCGCGGATGCCGTGAGGGCAGGCAGGTCCGAGAACACGGTGTCGAGCTGGCCGCGCGTGGTGGCAGCCGCGATCCGGCCGCTGCGCTCGTCGAACTCGGTGACCGTGAGCCGCCCGTCGCTGAAGTGCCGGGTGAGCGCGTCGAGCGCCTGCTCGCGTTCGGCGGTGCCGATTCGGATATCGGGGACGTCGGCCATGCCTGGATACTACTGTGCGCGCCTTGCGGATCCGAGATCCGCCAGGCGCGCACAGGGTGGAGCAGTGTGTTCCTACCGAAGCATCACTTCAGCTCGGCGAGGACCGTTCCCTGGGTGATGGCGGCGCCGGCCTCGACCGACAGACCCGTCACGACACCGGCCTTGTGGGCGGTGACCGGGTTCTCCATCTTCATGGCCTCGAGCACCACGATCAGATCGCCCTCGGCGACCTCCTGGCCCTCCTCGACGGCGACCTTGACGACGGTGCCCTGCATCGGGGCGGTCACGGCGTCACCGGACGCTGCACCCGCGCCGGCACCGCCACGCTTGCGCGCCTTCGGCTTCTTGCGGATGGCACCCGCGGGAGCGCCACCGGTGCCGATCGAGAACTGACCGGGCAGCGAGACCTCGACGCGGCGGCCGCCGACCTCRACGACGACCGACTGACGGGGGAGGTTCTCCTCCTCGTCGGCAGCAGCACCGGAACCGGTGAACGGCTCGATGGTGTTGTCCCACTCGGTCTCGATCCACTTGGTGTAGACCTCGAAGCTCTCGCCGTCACCGACGAAGGCCGGGTTCTCGACGATGTGGCGGTGGAACGGGATGACGGTCGCGAGACCGTCGACCTCGAACTCGGCGAGCGCACGAGCGGCGCGCTGCAGTGCCTGCTCGCGGTTCTCGCCGGTGACGATCAGCTTGGCGAGCATCGAGTCGAACTGGCCGCCGATGACGTCGCCCTGGACGACACCCGAGTCGACGCGCACGCCGGGGCCCGACGGCTCCTTGTAGACCGAGATGGGGCCGGGAGCGGGCATGAAGCCGCGGCCGGCGTCCTCGCCGTTGATGCGGAACTCGAAGGAGTGGCCGCGCGGAGTCGGATCCTCCTTGATCTCCAGCTCTTCACCGTTGGCGATGCGGAACTGCTGACGCACCAGGTCGATGCCCGCGGTCTCCTCGGTGACGGGGTGCTCCACCTGCAGGCGGGTGTTGACCTCGAGGAAGGAGACGGTGTCGCCCTGCACCAGGTACTCGACCGTGCCGGCGCCGTAGTAGCCGGCCTCCTTGCAGATGGCCTTCGCGGATGCGTGGATGCGCGCGCGCTGGTCGTCCGTCAGGAACGGCGCGGGGGCCTCCTCGACGAGCTTCTGGAAGCGGCGCTGCAGCGAGCAGTCGCGGGTGCCGGCGACGACGACGTTGCCGTGCTGGTCGGCGATGACCTGGGCCTCGACGTGGCGGGCCTTGTCCAGGTACTGCTCGACGAAGCACTCGCCGCGACCGAAGGCGGCGATGGCCTCACGGGTAGCGGACTCGAACAGCTCCGGGATCTCTTCGATGGTCTGGGCGACCTTCATGCCGCGGCCACCGCCACCGAAGGCGGCCTTGATCGCGACCGGGACGCCGTACTGCTTGGCGAACTCGACGACCTCGTCGGCGTTCTTGACCGGGTCCTTGGTGCCGGCGGCCATCGGAGCCTTGGCGCGCTCGGCGATGTGGCGGGCGGTGACCTTGTCACCGAGGTCGCGGATGGACTGCGGCGAGGGGCCGATCCAGATCAGGCCCGCGTCGATGACGGCCTGCGCGAAGTCGGCGTTCTCGGACAGGAAGCCGTAGCCGGGGTGGATCGCGTCGGCGCCGGACTTCTTGGCCGCGTCGAGGATCTTGTCGAACACCAGGTAGGACTCGGCCGAGGTCTGGCCACCGAGGGCGAACGCCTCGTCGGCGAGCTTCACGAACTGTGCATCCGCATCGGGCTCCGCGTAGACAGCGACGCTGCCGTATCCGGCGTCCTTCGCGGCTCGGATGACCCGCACAGCGATCTCGCCGCGGTTGGCGACGAGCACCTTCGTGATGTGCGCGCTGGCATGACTGGGCACTGAGCCTCCTGTGTTTCGCATGGTCTGTCCCCGCGGTTCACCCGTGAGCATCACCGGCAGGTATCTGTTGGCATCTCATCGGAGTGTAGGCACCAATCCGATAGACGATGTAACCGGATAGCGCTTACACATTAAGGGCTGTGGTCGTCGCCGCAACCCTACTGACCAGTAGTGGTGTGGATACCCGCGGCGACCGCCGGTGCGACGGTGCGAGCCGGTTCCTCGGTCGGAACCACCTCCAGCAGGGCCCGCCGGGCCCGCGCCAGGAAGAGCATGACCGCTTCCGTGGCGGCCGGCGTTCCCGGAAACCGGGCGGACACGTTGACGCCGTGCGGCGTTCGATTCACCCAGACGTACACGTCGTGTGTGTAGTGGCGGCTGCGCAGAGCCCGGGCCTGCACCTCGGGCCACTGCTGCGCCATCGGGACGAAGCGGACATCCATGTACGACACGACGAATCGGGGCCGGATCGGCGTCGCGAGGATCTCCTCCACGCGGGCGAAGGGCACCTTCGCCGCCGACTTCGTCAGCGACACCGCGGCAGCAGCACGCGCGGCGGACTCCGCGAAGTCCTCGGCGCCGGCGATGTCGAACTCGATGGGGGACAGGCCCACGAACCAGCCGAGCGACGTCGCCCAGTGCGGATCATTGCGTGTGTGCACCGGGGTTACGGTCCGGAACACCGTGTTGCCGGTCAGTTCGGTACTGGCCTGGGCCAGGCACGCAAGGACGCCGGCGAAGAAGTTCTGACCGGCGCGGTGGCACACCGTGTTGAACGCCGCGGCTTGACGGGCATCGAGCACCCACTCCGAGACCGCGCGCTGCGCGACCCGATTCTCCGGCCGCGGACCCAAGTCGAGTGGGAAATCCGACAGCCGGCCCTTGCTGCGCACGAACGCCGTCCGCCAGCACTCGACGGCGGGGTGCCGGTGATCGATCGTTGCAGCGGAGGCACGCTCCTCGGCGCCGAAATCGATGTAGCTGCCGGCGGGAACCAGATCGGACGGGCTGCCCGTCAGCGCCTCGGTGTACAGGCGGCTGATCTCGTGCGCGACCAGCACCACCGACAGTCCGTCGATCAGCGAGTGGTCCGCGGCGAAGAACACCGTGCACCCCGGCTCGGGGTCGGAGTGCTCGAGCGTGACGAACAGGTAGGCAGGCCAGCGGTGCGGCGAGGTGAGCTCGTCGAACAGGTCGTGCACGCGCTCGAAGACCGTGTCGGCGTCGAACTCGTACTCGTGACGGACCTCGTTGAGATCGATCTGGTCCGCGTCGATCGTGTACCTGCGGATCCGGCCGTCGGACAGCAGCTCCGCGTGGCTCCGCAGCGGCTCGTGCCGCGCGATCCATGCGCGGACCGCGGTGCGGAAGGCGTCGTGATCGAGCGGCTCGGGCAGGCGGAAGGCGGTGCCGAGCCAGGACTCGCGGCCGTCGTCGTGGGTGCTGTCCGCGGTCCGGCGCAGGTGCGCCTCGTGGATGTAGGAGGCGGGACGGCCGTCCTCCACCCACCCGGGTCCCGCTTCGGGTAACCACTCGGTGAGCATGCCGGGGGAGATCGCGTAGTCCGCGAGCTCGGTGAATTCCATCGTGGAGAATCCAGTCTCTTGTTCCGCCGCGGTGGCGGCGGTGAAGATCGTCACAGTCGAGGTTGTCGGGGAGGGTCGCTCCCCGGTGCATTGCTGTTTCGGGTGATGTGTCAGGTGTTACGCGAAGTGCACGCGATCAGTTGCGGAGGTGCCGCTTGATCCGTGCGAGCATCGCGCTCATGCCGCGCAGCCGCAGGGGGCTGACAGCGTCGGCCAGGCCGAGATCCGAGTAGAAGTCGTCGGGAACCGCGAGAATCGTTGCGGCGCTGTGCCCGTCGAGCCCCTGGTGCAGGATCGACGCGAAGCCCCGCGTCGTCGGGGCCTCGGCGGGAGCGCTGAAGTACAGCCGCACCTTCTCCCTGTCCGCGCTGTCGACGAACAGGAACAGCGGCGACTGGCACTCCGGCACCGGCTCCATCGCGCCCTGTTCGAGCTCGGCGGGCAGCGGTGCCAGCTCGCGACTGAACTCGAGCAGCAACTGCAGCTTGTCCTGCCCGTCGACCGCCGCGAAGTCGTCGACGATCTCGGTGAGGCTCTCGGGCAGGCTCACGACGCCACTTCCGCGGGCGAACCCGGCACGACACCCGGCTCGTCACCCTTGACGATCGGCACGCGCACGACGTTGCCCCACTCGGTCCACGAGCCGTCGTAGTTGCGGACGCTCGGGAACCCGAGCAGGTGGGTGAGGACGAACCACGTGTGGCTCGACCGCTCACCGATGCGGCAGTACGCGACGACGTCGTCGTCGTGCGAGAAATCGGCGTAGATCTCCTCGAGCTCCGGGCGGCTGCGGAAACGCCCGTCCGGCGCCGCGGCCCGCGCCCACGGGATCGAGATCGCGGTCGGGATGTGACCGCCGCGCAGCGCACCCTCCTCCGGGTAGTCCGGCATGTGGGTGCGCTCGCCCGTGTACTCCTGCGGGGACCGCACGTCGACCAGCGGGCCCGCCCCGAGGTGCGCGAGCACGTCGTCCTTGAACGCCCGGATCGAGGAGTCGTCGCGCTCGACCACCGGGTACTGCGTGGGCGCCGGCATCGGCACGTCGAGCGTGGTGTCCCGGTTCTCCGACAGCCACGCGCCACGGCCGCCGTCGAGCAGGCGGACGTCCTCGTGGCCGAACAGCGTGAACACCCACAGCGCGTACGCCGCCCACCAGTTGCTCTTGTCGCCGTAGATGATCACGGTGTCGTCGCGTTCGATGCCCTTGCGGCTCATCAGGTCGGCGAACGCCTCACCGTCGATGTAGTCGCGGGTGACCGGATCGTTGAGGTCCAGGTGCCAGTCGATCTTGACCGCGCCGGGGATGTGGCCGATGTCGTACAGCAGGACGTCCTCGTCCGACTCCACCACCTTCACACCGGGGGCGCCCAGGTTGACGGACAGCCACTCGGTCGAGACGAGTCGCTCCGGATGGGTATACGCAGCGAACGCGGGATTGGGGTCGGGCGCGACGGGCACGGGTGGGCTCCTGAGGCTGACGAGGGTGGAGGGTTGTCCGTCACCAATTCTAGGTGGTGGCCCGATTCACAGGGTGGGCGATATCGCCCCGGCCGGTTCGGCGCTACCGACGGGTACCGTCGGGCCCCGTGACGAGTCCCGCCGACCCCTCTGGCGATCTGGCCACCCGTGCCGACGTCGATCGCCTGTTGCGCGCGTTCTACCAGCGCGCACTCGTGGACCCCGTGCTCGCTCCCGCGTTCGAGACGCTCGCAGTTGTCGGACTCGACGAACACCTACCCGTGGTCGGCGACTTCTGGGAACAGATCCTGTTCCGCACCACGCGCTACCAGGGCAGCTTCACTGCCGTGCACGAGGCTTTGAACCGTCAGCACGGGCTCGCGGGCGAACGGATGGAGCGCTGGCTGGAGTTGTGGTGCGCAGCGGTGGACGAGCAGTTCGCGGGGCCGGACGCCGAGCGGGCCAAGGCGAAGGCGCGGGCGATGGCAGGGTCCCTGCAGCGAGGGTGGAAATGAGCTGGGGCTAGCGCACCAGCGCGTTCGCAGCCCACAGTTCGGCGATCGAGACGCCGACGTCGGACAGGAGTCGCCGGACCAGCGGCAGGCCGATCCCGATGACGCTCGACGGATCGCCCTCGAGTCGTTCGACGAACCAGCCGCCGAGACTGTCGAGGGTGAAGGCGCCGGCCACCGTCAGAGGTTCACCGGTCGCGAGATACGCCTCGAGATCCTCGGCCGACGGGTTCGCGAAGTGCACGACGGTGCCACTGTGATCGGCCGCGTCGGCGATGATCGCGCCGTCGGCGATCCGCAGGACGCTGTGCCCGGTCAACAGGGTTGCGCTGCGGCCCGCCATCGACTGCCAGCGTCGGCGCGCGACGTCGACGGTGTGCGGTTTGCCCTGCAGTTCACCGTCGATGAGAAGCATGGAATCGCACCCGATCACGACGGCATCGGTGATGCCGTCGGCGACCAGGGCGGGAATCACGTCGCGGGCCTTGGCCTCGGCGAGCGTGGTGACGACCAGTTCGGGAGCCGCGGACGGGCCCAGACGGTCGATGATGGCGTCCTCGTCCACACCGGACACTCGGACGGTCGGCTCGACCCCGGCGCCCCGCAGCACGGACAGCCGTGCCGGGGACGCCGAGGCGAGAACCAGATGGGTCACTGCGTGAGCCGTTCGATCAGAACGGACGCGGCGCGACCGGGTTGCCGAACGAGTACGGCGAGAACGGCGCGCGAACCCGGTGCATGCGGGTCGGTGCACCCCACGTCTCGGGCGGCCGCTGATCGGACACGGCGTCGCCGGCCGAAGCAGCTGCCGCGGACAGGACCGCGACGAGTGCCGCGATGTCCTGATCCGTCGGGTTGCCCTTGACGATCGTGATCACGGGACCCTGCGACCCCGCTGCGACGTCGGGCTCCAGACCTGCGACAGCTTCAGCCAACGCGGCTCCTTCGAGCGAGGACGCGTCCAGCAGCTCGGCGTCGGCGAGTACTTCTTCCCGGGTGGTCGCTGTCATAGGGGGATGTTCCCATGCTTCTTGGGCGGAAGTGAAACCATCTTGCGCTCCAGCAGGCGCAGAGCGGAGACGATCTGTCCGCGGGTGTGCGACGGAGGAATGACCGCGTCGACGTAGCCGCGCTCGGCCGCGACGTACGGGTTCACCAGGGTGTCCTCGTACTCGGCCTGCAGCTTCAGGCGCAGTGCGTCGACGTCCTCACCGTTCTTGGCGGCCTCGAGCAGCTGCTTGCGGTAGACGAAGCCGACGGCGCCGGACGCGCCCATGACCGCGATCTGTGCGGTCGGCCACGCCAGGTTGACGTCTGCGCCCATGTGCTTGGAGCCCATGACGTCGTACGCGCCGCCGTACGCCTTGCGGGTGATGACGGTGATCTTGCCGACCGTGGCCTCACCGTACGCGTACAGCAGCTTCGCGCCGCGGCGGATGATGCCGTTGTACTCCTGCTCGGTGCCGGGCAGGAAGCCCGGGACGTCGACCAGGGTGATGATCGGGACGTTGAACGCGTCGCAGGTACGGACGAARCGCGCGGCCTTCTCGGATGCGTCGATGTCCAGGCAGCCCGCGAACTGCATGGGCTGGTTGGCGACGATGCCGACGCTGCGGCCGTCGACGCGACCGAAGCCGACGATGACGTTCGCGGCGCGCTCGGCCTGCACCTCGAGGAACTCGTCGTCGTCGAGCAGGCGACGGATGACCTCGTGCATGTCGTACGGCTGGTTCGCCGAGTCCGGGATGATCGTGTCCAGCTCGAGGTCCTCGGGGGTGAGCGAGTCCTCGATGGAGCCGTCGATCGGGTCGGACGGTGCCAGGCGCGGGGTCGCGGCCTGATTGTTGCTCGGCAGGTAGGACAGCAGGT
Source organism: Rhodococcus sp. TAF43 (assembly GCF_052113525.1). Lineage (NCBI taxonomy): Bacteria > Bacillati > Actinomycetota > Actinomycetes > Mycobacteriales > Nocardiaceae > Rhodococcus > Rhodococcus sp. TAF43. The sequence continues at coordinate 149,235 of NZ_JBFRDL010000006.1, read as the reverse complement.
CCTTGACGTAGTCGAGGGCGTCCTGCTCGCCGGAGGCGACGTAGTGCGCGACACCGGACTTGACCATGTGGGTCCGGGCGCCGCCCAGGTCCTCCATGGTGACGTCCTCACCGGTCACGGTCTTGATGACGTCGGGGCCGGTGACGAACATCTGGCTGGTCTCGTCGACCATCACCACGAAGTCGGTCAGCGCGGGGGAGTAGACGTGGCCGCCGGCCGCCGGGCCCATGATCAGGGAGATCTGCGGGATGACGCCGGACGCCTGGACATTGCGGTGGAAGATCTCGCCGTACAGGCCGAGCGAGACGACGCCCTCCTGGATACGCGCGCCGGCGCCCTCGTTGATGCCGATCAACGGGCGGCCGGTCCTGATCGCGAGGTCCATGACCTTGACGATCTTCTCACCGTAGATCTCGCCGAGGCTGCCGCCGAACACGGTGGCGTCCTGGCTGAAGACGCAGACGTCGCGGCCGTCGATGGTGCCGTAGCCCGTGACGACGCCGTCGCCGACGGGGCGGTTGTCGGCGAGGCCGAAGTTGGTGCTGCGGTGGCGGGCCAGGGCGTCGAGCTCGACGAACGAGCCCTCGTCCAGGAGCGCGGTGATGCGCTCGCGCGCCGTCAGCTTGCCCTTCGCATGGACCTTCTCGACTGCGGCCTCACCCATCGGCTGCATTGCCTGCGCCTGGCGGTTCCGCAGGTCAGCGAGCTTTCCCGCCGTCGTGTGAATATCCGGGGTATTCGCCGCCTCCGCCGCGGCTGGCTCCTGCACACTGGTCATGGGATGTGAGCTTAACCAGGTCTCCGAGGCCTCCGTCGAGTGAGGTCTGGTTGCGTTGAATTATTCAACCTAAGCTACTGACGAGTCACATTCCAACCGTGTCCCCGGGCGCATTCTAGGCTGGTCGAATGGCTGGAGACATGTGGACCGATCTCACCCGACCCCCGCTGAACGCCGACGCGCTTCGGCGCGCGCTCGTTCGTGACGCCGGGGGTGACCCGGATGCGTTCTGGGCGCGGGTCGACGTGGTGGCCGAGACCGGTTCCACCAACGCCGATCTGCTGGCCCGGCCGCGGGACGCCCACTACGCACGCAGCGTTCTCGTCGCGGAGTACCAGTCGGGCGGCCGGGGCCGGCACTCGCGACCGTGGGTGAGCGCACCCCGGGCGCTGATCACCGTGTCGGCGGTGCTCGACATGCCGGGCATGGACCTCTCCGACATCGGATGGCTTCCGCTGCTCTCCGGGATCGCGGTGGTCGACGCGTTGCGCACCATCGCGGAGGTCGATGCGGAACTCAAGTGGCCCAACGACGTTCTCATCGGCGGGAAGAAGGTTGCCGGCATTCTCGCGGAAGTTGCCGCCACGGCACCGGTGCCGACGGTGGTCATCGGGATCGGGTTGAACGTGAGTCTGACCGAGGACGAGTTGCCGGTGCCGACCGCGACCTCGCTGCTGCTGGAGGAGGCTGCCGTCACCGACCGCGACATCCTGGTGCGGGCGGTGCTCCGGGAGTTGGCGCGACGCTGGCGGGAGTGGCAGTCCGTCGGGTGGCGAGTGGAGGACCTCGCGGCGGCGTACCGGCAGCGGTGCGGAACGCTCGGACGGCTGGTGCGCGCCGAGCTTCCCGGCGATCGGGAACTGGTCGGGATCGCGACCGACGTCGACGTCGAAGGACGAATCGTGATCGAGGCAGACGGTGAGTCGCCGGTCGCGGTGTCGGCCGGCGACATCACCCATCTGCGATCGGTGTGAGCGTCAGGCGCGCTCGGTGTCCCACGTGGACACGGCCCAGATCACCACGATGTCGAGCGCGATGATCAGGATCGACCACATCGGGTACCACGGGATCCACAGGAAATTCGCGATGATCGACAGTGCCGCGATGATGATGGCGGTCACCCTCGACCACGTCGCACCGGTCAGCAGTCCCAGTCCGACGAGGACCACGACGATGCCGAGGATCAGGTGGATCCAACCCCACGTGGTGAGGTCGAACTGATAGACGTACTCGGGGCCGACGACGAAGAAGTTGTCGTCCGCGAGTGCAGAGATTCCCTGGAAGATCTGCAGGATTCCGACTGTCATGAGAATGATCGCGGCGGCGATCGACGCTCCCGCAGCGAATCCCTGTTTGGCGCCGCCCGAACTGTGGGTCGTCGGTGTGCGATCCGTCATCGCAGTTCCCCTTTCGATCGGTCGAGAAGACATCGCTGGAGAAGCCACTCCATCAGCAGGAGTGTCGTACCGAATTCTGCGGGGAACCTCACCCGCTGCGGGTGAAACCGCGCAGAATCGCAGTCGGAACCACAAAGTCGTTCATCGCTGGCAATCGTGTGAATTGCTGCTACTTTGACGCTCATCCACGATTCGCGTGACGCGGAGGGAAAACGATGAATGGTCAACAAGGCATGTCGGCGGGATCGGACGAAGTCTGGGTCGGTGATTCCGGGCAATTTGAAACTGCTCGGCGGTTTCTCACCGGACTGACCGTCGTATTCGGTCTGCTCACGCTCGGCCTCGGAATTGCGATGCTGGTCTGGCCCGACGCGACCCTGGTGGTGGCGGCCGTCCTCATCGCGATCCAGGTCTTCGCGTTCGGCATCATCCAGATCGTGCGGTCCTTCGCCGAGGTCGGCGCCCCGACCGCGGCGCGCACCCTGACCGGCCTGTCGGGTGCTCTCGCGGTCCTGCTGGGCTTCCTCGTTCTCCGCAGTCCGCTGCAGACGCTCGTGATCATCGCGCTCGTCATCGGTGCATGGTGGGTGTTCCGCGGTGTCCTCGACATCGTTGCCGGAGCGTCGGAGGTCCCAGGCAACCGCGCGGTGGGCATCGTGTTGGGCATCATCAGCGTGGTGGCCGGCGCAATCGTGCTGCTCCAGCCCGAGCTCTCGCTCGGGGTCTTCGTGATCGTCGTCGGCGTCTGGATGATCCTGTACGGCATCATCGTGGTCGCCGCGGCGTTCCTCGCACGACGTACGAGCTGATCCGCCAGGACCGAACCGGTCCTCGCCGCGAGCGGAGGTCGGATGGCACGCAGGAACGATCGGCAACCGCCCGCTCCGACGAACCGCTCGGACTGGGCGATCCCACGCGGCCTGATCGTTCTCCTCGCCATCGCCGCCGGCGTCGTCGCCGTGACCGGGATGAAGGCCTTCTCCGGCGTGCTGGGCCCGGTGTTCCTCGCACTGATGCTGACGGTCGGCGTCCAGCCCATTCAGGAGTGGGTGCGCCATCGGGGCTGGCCACGCTGGATCGGGATGCTCGGCGCCCTGGTCGCGGTGTACGCGATCCTGCTCGGTCTCGTGGGAGCGCTCGCGATCTCGGTCGCGCAGCTCGCGACGCTCCTCCCGCAGTACTCCGACGACGCACAGCAGCTGCTCGACCAGGTCGAGCAGCAGTTGGAACAGCACGGCATCGGATCGGACCAGATCCAGAACGCGCTGTCGGGCATCGACTTCGGTAAGGCGGTCGGCTACGCGGAGGCCCTCGTCTCGGGCCTGCTGGGCGTGTTCTCGAACCTGTTCTTCATCCTCGCGCTGCTGCTGTTCATGGCGTTCGACGGTATGTCGATGCACGATCGGCTGGCCGTCGTCGCCCGGTACCGGCCCGAAATCGCTTATGCCATCGAAACGTTCGCTTCGGGAACCCGCAGCTATCTCATCGTGTCGACAGTGTTCGGGTTGATCGTCGCGGTGATCGACGGCCTCGCGTTGTGGTGGCTCGGCATTCCGCTCCCCATCCTGTGGGCGCTGCTGTCGTTCATCACGAACTACATCCCGAACATCGGGTTCGTGCTGGGACTGATTCCGCCCGCACTGCTCGGTCTGCTCCAGGGCGGACCGAAACTCGCGATCATCGTGATCATCGCCTACAGCGTCATCAACGTCGTCATCCAATCGGTGATCCAGCCCAAGTTCGTCGGCGACGCCGTCGGGCTGTCGGTGACGACCACGTTCCTCGCCCTCGTGTTCTGGGGGTGGGTGCTCGGCCCGCTCGGCGCGCTGCTGGCGATTCCGATGTCGCTGCTGGTGAAGGCGTTCTTCATCGACATCGACCCGTCGACGCGCTGGGCCGATGTGTTCATCAAGGGCGCGCGGGAGGTCGAGCGGCCGCCACCGGAGGAACCCCGGAGTCCGTGAACCGTCGGACGTCCTGTCGGCCCGCCCGACCTGGCACACTCTTCGCATGGGTTATCCGCAGGACGCGCTGGCGGCGGACGAGGAGCTGGTGCTGCACCGGCATCCGCACTGGAAGATGCTCGTCGCCCCGGCACTGATCTTCATCCTGGTCACCGCGATCGCGGGCTTCGCGGCGGGGATCGCACAGTCGCAGCTGAGTGGCGGCGCGGTGACCGTGGTGCTCCTCGTGATCGCCGCGGTGTGGCTCGCCGTCGTCGGATGGCGCGTTCTCGTCCCGGTGCTGCGGTGGAACTCGACGCACTTCATCGTCACCGACCGCCGGGTGATGATTCGGCACGGCGTGATGACCCACACCGGAATCGACATCCCGATGAACCGAATCAGCAACGTGCAGTTCCGTCACGGCCTGGTCGACCGAATGCTGCGGACCGGAACCCTCGTCATCGTCTCGTCGTCCGACGATCCGCTCGAATTCGACGACATTCCGGAGGTGCAGAAGGTGCATTCGCGGCTGTACCACCAGGTATTCGATTCGACGTCCATGCATCGGGACGAGTACCGGGACGACCGTCACCCGGGGCCGGGACGGGCGCCGGACGACTCCGGAGACGACGGCCGGAATTTCCGGAAAGGCTGGTAATGGAACCGCGCCGGCGAAACCGACCGTAGGCTGTCGTCGTGACCGCTGTACTACTTGCCGAAGATGACGAGGCCATCGCTGCGCCGCTGTCGCGTGCACTCGGACGTGAGGGCTACACCGTCACGATCGAACAGACCGGGCCGTCCGCGCTCGATCGTGCGCTCACCGGTGACTTCGAGCTCCTCATCCTCGACCTCGGTCTACCCGGAATGGACGGACTCGAGGTGTGTCGCCAGCTGCGTGCGCACAGCCTCGATCTCGCCGTGCTCATGCTGACCGCGCGCACCGACGAGGTGGACTTCGTGGTCGGTCTGGACGCCGGCGCCGACGACTACGTCGGCAAACCGTTCCGTCTCGCCGAGCTGATGGCACGGGTTCGGGCCCTGCTCCGCCGCAGTGGCAGCGGGGAGGACGTGGCCGTCGAGGTGGCCGGTATCCGCCTCGAGCCCGCGGCCCGGCGAGTGCTCGTCAACGGGTCCGAGGTCGCGCTCGCCAACAAGGAATACGAGCTGCTCCGTGTGCTGCTCGAACATGCCGGTCAGGTCGTCTCGCGCGACACGATCCTGCGCGAGGTGTGGGGCGACGTCGAACTGCGCGGATCGAAGACGCTCGACATGCACATGTCCTGGCTGCGCCGAAAGATCGGTGACGAGGGAGCGGGCGCCGATCGCCGGATCGCGACCGTGCGTGGCGTCGGCTTCCGCATCAACACCGACTAGGTTTCCCGCGCCGTGCGCCGCAGAATCCTGCAATCGATCCTCGCCGTCGTCATCTTCACGGGGCTGCTGCTCGGTGTTCCACTGATCTATACCGCGTGGCTGTGGGTGGAGGACTTCACTCGCAGCGACCTGCAGGGTCGGCTCGACCGAATGGCCGCCGAGATCATCGTGCAGGAGGGTGCCTCCGGCGTCGTCGAAGGCGGACTCGACACGACGGGGCTGCGGCTGGTCGTGCCGGAGGGCGGCAAACTCGTGGTCGTTTACCCGACACCGGAGGAGGGGGCGTCGCGACTCGACATCGGCGCGGAATCGGTGCCGTCACCGCTCGTCGAATCCCTGTCGATGGGGACGTCCGGGTCGCTGCGCCTCGAGATGCCGTCGGATCGGATGCGGACCCTGCAGCGTCAGGCGGTCGGTGCGGTGACCCTGCTGGTGCTCGCGTCGATCGGCGCCGGAGCCGGCGTGGCCGTCGTGACCGCGAAACGTCTCGCCGATCCGCTCAAGGACGTCGCCGACCGCGCCGCCCGGCTCGCGGAGGGCGACTTCCGGCCCGACTCCCGGCGTCACGGGATCCCCGAACTGGACCGCGTGTCCGACGTGCTCGACTCGGCGACGGTCGAGATCGCCGGGCGCCTACAGCGCGAGCACGCGCTCGTCGGCGACGTCTCCCACCAGTTGCGCAGCCGCCTCACCGCCGTGCGACTGCGGCTCGACGAGCTGTCCGGGCACCCCGACCCGGCGGTCGTCCACGAGGCCGAGGAAGCGATGGCGCAGGTCGACCGGCTCACCGTCGCGGTGGACGATCTCGTGCGGTCCTCGCGGGCCAGCGGTGCCGCGGACCGGGAGCCGGTGTCGGTGGTGGGGGAGCTCGCGAGCGTCGTCGCCGACTGGCAGGGGCCGTTCAAGGACGCGGGCCGGGTGCTGCGGTTGCGCGGCGAGCCGCGGTTGACGTCGTCGGCGACCGGATCGCGCCTCCGGGAGGCGGTGTCCGTGCTGATCGACAACGCCCTCCAGCACGGCGCAGGCACCTGCACGGTGTCGGTGCGTCTGGTGTCCGGCCCGGTGGGCCGCGAAGCCGGCAAGGACTCGCGGGTGTGCGTCGAGGTGTCGGACGAGGGGGAGGGCGTGAGCGACGAGCTGGCGCCGCACATCTTCGACCGGGGCTTCTCGGGTGCCGGGTCCACCGGCGTCGGACTGGCGCTGGCGCGGGCCCTCGTGGAGGCGGACGGCGGCCGCCTGGAACTGCAGCGCCGACGGCCCGCCCTGTTCGCGGTGTTCCTCGCCCCGGTCAAGGACGATGCGCCGACCCGGGTGGTCGGGATCCACGAACCGCGCTAGGGGCGGGCGGGGTCCTCGCCTGCGAGTTCGATCGGCTCCGGCTGCGCGATCACCTCGTGCTCGGTCGTCGCCGCGATCGCTGTGTTCTCGGTGTTCTCGGTGTTCGCTGTGTTCACTGTGTTCACTGTGTTCACTGTGTTCTCCTCGGGGAACACCCACCGCCGGAACGACCAGAACCGGAACACCATCTGGAGCAGGTTGCCGATGATGTAGTTCAGCACGAAGTCGACCACCACCAGCGCCCCGAAACTCATGGACGTCCGGATGTCGAAGACGTTGTTCGCGATCCACAGCGGTGCCGCCGCGATGAGGACACCGATGCCACTGATCGTGAAGAAGAGCAGCGCCTCGTGATGGCGCTCGCGCCCGCCGCGATGCTTGAACGACCACTCGCGGTTGAGGACGTAGCTCAGGATGGTCGCCACCACGCCGGAGAGGACCTTCGCGACCACGGGCTTCTGCTCGAGGATCGTGAGGCTCAGGGAGTAGAAGATGGCGAGGTCGACCACCATGGTCGTGCCGCCGACGATTGCGAACTTGATCAATTCGTGGTGGCGAAGAACGATGGCTCTGAACGGCTGTGGAACTCGGCTCATCGCCGCGTCGACGAAAGACACAACATCGTATTCTACGAACCCGGGATCTCGATCGATGCAGCGGATCGTCCATTATCAGGTTCTTCACAGGTTGACACCGTCGATGACCTCGGAAGAACCGGTCCGAGGTGAACGTGACACCATGGTGTGTCGTGACCGGCAAATCTGATTCCGAACCTCGCCCCGCGCCTCCTCGCGATCTCCCCAGCGGTATGCCCGTGGTGACGATGATCGGTGGTGGCCAGCTCGCGCGCATGACCCACCAGGCCGCGATCGAGCTGGGACAGACGCTGCGGGTGCTCGCGGGCAGCATCGACGAGCCCGCCGCTCAGGTCAGCCCCGACGTCGTCCTGGGCAGCCACACCGACCTCGCGGCTCTGCGTAAGGCGGCGCTCGGCTCGAACGCGCTGACGTTCGACCACGAGCACGTCCCCACCGAGCACCTCGACGTGCTGGTGGCCGAGGGCGTCAACGTGCAGCCGCCGCCGCAGGCGCTCGTGTATGCGCAGGACAAGTTGGCGATGCGTCGCAAGCTCAGCGAGATGGGCGCCCCGGTCCCGGCCTTCGCCGCGGTCACCTGGGCCGAGGACGTGGTCCGCTTCGGTGCCGAGCACGGCTGGCCCATCGTCCTCAAGGCCGTGCGCGGCGGCTACGACGGCCGTGGCGTGTGGATCACCGACGACTCCGACGAGGCCGAGGCCATCGTCACCGAGCAGCTCGACAAGGGCGTCGAGCTCATGGTCGAGCAGGCCGTCGACTTCACCCGTGAGCTGTCCGCGATGGTCGCGCGTTCGCCGTTCGGGCAGGGCGCGTCGTGGCCCGTCGTCGAGACGGTGCAGTTGAACGGGCAGTGCGCTGTCGTCCTCGCGCCCGCGCCCCAGCTGTCGGGCGAGCGAGCGGCCGAGGCCGAACAGCTCGCGCTGCGGATCGCTGCCGAGCTGGGCGTCGTCGGATCGATGGCGGTGGAGCTGTTCGAGACCACCGACGGCCGGCTCGTCGTGAACGAGCTTGCGATGCGCCCCCACAACTCGGGTCACTGGACCCAGGACGGTGCGCGGACGTCGCAGTTCGAGCAGCACCTGCGCGCGGTCCTCGACTACCCGCTCGGTGACACGTCGCCCCTCGCCCCGGTCACCGTGATGGCGAACGTCTTGGGGGCACCGACTGCGCCCGTCATGAGCATGGACGAGCGTCTGCACCACCTGTTCGCACGGATGCCCGACGCGAAGGTGCACCTGTACGGCAAGGGTGAGCGCAAGGACCGCAAGATCGGGCACGTCAACGTGCTCGGCGGGGCCGACGGTTCGCCGGACGACCCGCAGTACGTGGCGGCCGTGCGCGAGCGCGCGCAGCGGGCGGCGCACTGGCTGTCGCACGCCGAATGGACTGACGGGTGGGATGAACATGGGCGGGAATGACACTGTTCGGAACGAGCACGGGAGCGACACGAAGTGACTGAATCGAACGGGCCCGCAGTCGGGCTGATCATGGGCAGCGACTCGGACTGGCCGACGATGGAGGCTGCCGCCGAGGCGCTCGCCGAGTTCGGTGTCCGGTTCGAGGTGGGTGTCGTGTCCGCGCACCGCACGCCGCAGCGCATGCTCGACTACGCCCGCGACGCCGCAGCTCGGGGACTCAAAGTCATCATCGCGGGCGCCGGCGGTGCCGCGCACCTGCCGGGCATGGTCGCGTCGGCCACCCCGCTGCCGGTGATCGGCGTGCCCGTCCCGCTGAAGTACCTCGACGGCATGGATTCGCTGCTGTCGATCGTGCAGATGCCCGCGGGCGTCCCGGTCGCGACCGTCTCGATCGGCGGCGCGCGCAACGCGGGCCTGCTGGCCGCACGCATCCTCGGTGCATCGGATCCGGCCCTGCAGCAGCGGATGGCCGTCTTCCAGGCCGGTCTCGAGCAGATGGTCCTGGAGAAGGACGAGGCGCTGCGCGCCAAGCTGCTCGGCTGACCGGTTCGATCCGGGTTCTAGGCTGACGGCATGGCCCGGTTCCCCCTGAGCGAGCGCTGGTATCGCTGGAGCGCCGCCCACGCGGTCGGAATCGACCGCGTGGAGGCGGTGCTCCTCACGTTGGTGTGCCTGCCGAACGCGCTCATCGACGGCAACGCCGTCACCGTCGCGGTGACCCTCGGGATGACGCTGCCGCTGGCGTGGCGTCGGTCGCGGACCGTGATCTCGGGCTTCGTCGTCGCGGCATTCGCGGTCGCGCACCTGGTGCTGATCCCGGACACGTTGCTGCCGAGCGCGTTCGCGGTGCCGGTCGCGCTGTACGCGTTCGCGGCGTACACGCCGCGGTGGAGCAGCTACACGGCGCTGGCGATCGCGATCCTGGGCGCCGCGGCGGCCGGGGCCGAGTACTTCGCGTACGAGGGACGCGGCTGGGAACAGGCCGTGATCACCGCGATGTTCCTCATCGTGTTCGTCCTCGCGGTGTGGGCGTTCGGCGACCTGCGGCGGGTGCGCATCCAGGAACTCGAGGGCCTCGCCGAGCGGGCGCGACTGCTCGAACTCGAACGCGCCCAGGAGGCGGAACTCGCGGCCGTCAACGAGCGCACCCGCATCGCCCGCGAGATGCACGACATCGTCGCGCACTCGCTCACCGTCGTCATCGCGCAGGCCGACGGCGGCCGCTACGGCGCTGCGCAGGATCCGCAGGCCGCGATCGATGCGCTCGAAACCATCTCGTCGACGGGCCGGCAGGCGCTCACCGACATGCGGGCGCTGCTGTCGGTGCTGCGCGAGGACCGGCCCCGCGAGTTCGCGGCCATGCCCGGCGCCGGTGACATCGGGGGATTGGTCGCCGAGTTGCAGCGTGGCGGACTCGACGTCGACCTGCACGTGACGGGCGAGCCGCGCGAGTTGTCGACCGGCACGGGTCTGACGGCGTACCGCATCGTCCAGGAGTCCCTCACCAACGTCCTCAAGCACGCCGGGCCGGGGGCGGTGGCGCGCGTCGAGGTGAACTGGGGTGGCGACGAACTCGAACTCGTCGTCGACGACGACGGCCGTGGCGGCGCGGCGGCCCTGATCGACGCGTCCCCGGGCGGGCAGGGTGTCATCGGCATGACCGAGCGCGCCAAGCTGCACGGCGGCAAGCTCGTCGCGGGCCCGGTCCCGGGCGGCGGCTATCGGGTGCGCGGCCGTCTGCCGTACGTCGCGCCCTAGGCTGGTCGACATGGAAGAAACCTCCGCGCGGCCGATCCGCGTCGCCCTGGTCGACGATCAGCAACTGGTGCGGGCGGGGTTCCGGATGGTGATCGATTCGCAGCCGGACCTGACGGTGGTGATGGAGGCGTCCGACGGTGCCCGTGGCGTCGACGAGCTGTCGCGTACCCCCGCCGACGTCGTGCTGATGGACGTGCAGATGCCGATCATGGACGGCATCGAGGCCACCCGCCGGCTCACCGCGCAGGACGAGTCCCCGAAGGTGGTGGTGCTCACCACGTTCGAGAACGACGAGTACGTGATGTCGGCGATCAGCGCGGGCGCGAGCGGCTTCCTGCTCAAGGACGTCCCGCCGGAGCAGTTGCTCGACGCGATCCGCACCGTGCACCGCGGCGACGCCGTCATCGAGGCGCGGTCCACCCGCAAGCTGCTGCAGCATGTCGGCCCGATGCTGGGCAATGCGGTGCGGCCGTCGCTTCCGGACGACCTGACGCCCCGCGAGGTCGAGGTGCTCGAGGCGATGGCGCGCGGGCTGTCGAACTCGGAGATCGCCGAGAAGTTCGTGGTCTCCGAGGCGACCGTGAAGACCCACGTGGGACGGGTGCTCTCGAAGACCGGCTCGCGGGACCGGGTGCAGGCCGTGCTGTATGCGTTCCAGATCGGTCTCGTGCGGCCGCAGGATCTTCTGGGCTCCGACTGACGTCGGCCTGAGCGTCCATTCCTTCGCGCTCGGCGCGGATTCCCGCGCACACGCTCGAGGTGTGGACACGCACGCCGTCATCGGCGTGCGTGCCTGCGTCGTCGAACCACCTCGACCACCTCGTCCGCGACCCGCCCGGAGTCCTCGAGGACGTCGTACGCGGCGTACCGCAGCACCAGCCACCCCTGACGGACCAGCCAGTTCTGCCGTCGGCGGTCGGACCGGAACACCTCGGGCGCACTGTGGAACTCGCGGCCGTCGACCTCGACGACCACCCGCCCCGGTGCATCGACGAAGTCGCAGACGTACGGCCCGACGGCTTCGTTGGCGGCGAGCGGGCAGCGTCGAGCGTGGAACGCCCGTGCGAGGATCCGCTCGGGTTCGGACTCCGCGCGCACCGCGGCGACCCGCAGTTGCGCCACCGCCGCGGTGTTGCCCCAGCGCCCGGGATGCGCGGTGCACAGGTCCCGCACGCGCACCGGATTCACGGACCGGCACGGTTCGGCGTCGACGAGGGGCTCGAACTCGGGCGCGGGCATCACGGTCGCGCAGTCGACGAGTGCCTGCGTGCTCGACACCGTCGGCAGCGAACGGCACTCGACGACCTCGGCCGGGTCCAGGACCAGGCGGTGGATCCGGAGCCACTCGGGTGCGCGGGCCCGGATGTTCGGCGGGACCGTCGCTTCGAGGATYTTCGGCTCGCCGGTCGCGTAGACCCGGGGGAGGACGCGCCGGTACCGGCCGGTGCGACAGCGGCTGCCGATCGTGCTCGGCGGCACCCCGGCGGCGGTCAACTCCTCGAACGTGTGGACTCCGAAGTGGTTCATGGCTGCAGCCTGGGGGCGCCCGGTGACGGAGTCGGCTACAGGCTCGGGCGCAGGAGTTCGCCTGTGGATCAGTTGGGCGCTGTGGACAGTTCGGCCTGAGCGCCCACTCCTCGGGCCGCAGCGCGGGATCCCGCGGCGATCGCGCAGGAGTGGGCTCTGGGGCTGACCCGGCGTCCTACTCCGGGATGACGCGATCCGCCGAGAGATCGCCCCGCGCTCCGATGTGGAAGGCCACTGACCAGCCATAACGTCGTAACCATGAGAACTGATGACCAGAAGGTGCGGGCGCGGGGCCTGACCAAGACCTACGGCGCCGGCGAGACCGCGGTGCACGCGCTGCGTGGCGTGGACGTGGACTTCGCGGCCGGGGCGTTCACCGCGATCATGGGGCCGTCGGGCTCGGGCAAGTCGACGTTGATGCACTGCCTCGCCGGACTCGACACCGCAACGGCGGGAACCGTGACGATCGGCGGCACCGAGATCACCGCGCTGGGCGACAAGGCACTCACCGAACTCCGTCGTGAGCGGATCGGGTTCGTGTTCCAGGCGTTCAACCTGCTGCCGGTGCTCTCGGCGGAGGAGAACATGCTGCTGCCGATGCGACTGGCGGGCCGGGTGCCCGAACACAGCTGGCGTGACGAGGTGGTGCGCCGGCTCGGGCTGTCCGACCGGCTCGGACATCGCCCGCACGAGCTGTCCGGGGGTCAGCAGCAGCGCGTCGCCGTCGCGCGGGCGTTGCTGCCGCAGCCGGATGTCATCTTCGCGGACGAGCCCACCGGCAACCTCGACTCGCGGACCGGCGCCGAGGTGCTCGACCTGCTGCGGTCGAGTGTCCGCGAGACCGGGCAGACCGTGGTGATGGTGACCCACGATCCGGTGGCCGCGTCGTACGCCGATCGGGTGGTGCTGATCGCCGACGGTGGGATCGCCGGTGAGATCGACCGTCCCACGACCGATTCGGTGATCGAGACGATGCGCCTCCTCGGCGCCGACGACCTGAGCCGGGCGCGCTGATGCGGGGGCTGGCGTGGGCGCAGATGCGCGCGCATGCGGGACGCTACCTCGCGTCGGTGCTGGCGGTCGTGATCGCGGTCGCGTTCATCGTGGCGACACTGACGCTGAACTCGACGTTGAAGGCGGGCGTGACGGATTCGCTTGCCGGGCAGTACGCCACGACGGACGTCGTGGTCAGCGGCAGCGACGACCTGGCGGCGATCCGGGCGGTGCCGGGGGTCCACGCGGTCACCGAGGACGTCTCGACGAGCGTCAAGGTGCGCCGCGACGGGGAGGGCTCGTCGTTCGGTTCGGCGCAGTCGCTGTCCGACGATCCGGGACTGCGCTGGCAGACCCTGTCCGACGGGCGATTCCCCGAGGCGCCGGGCGAGATCGCCGTGGACGCGGGTTCGGGCGTGCCGATCGGGTCCGATCTGACCGTCACCACGCTGAGCTCCGAGGCGCAGATCAGCGACACCGCGAAGGTGGTCGGGCTGGTCGATCTGTCCGGCACGGCGCAGCAGATGAACGGCACCACCGTCTTCGCGACGGTCGGGCAGCTCGACGCGTGGACGACGGGCGGCGGGAGCCGCGAGATCCGGGTCGCCGGCGACGGCGTGATGTCGCAGCAGCAGCTCGCGGACCGGGTGCGCGGCGCGCTGCCCGCCGATGCGACGGTCGACACCGGTGTCCACCGGGCGGAGCTGGCATCGCAGCAGTTCCTCGGCGATTCCGACCTCCTCGCGAGTGTCCTGCTGGCGTTCGGTGCCATCGCCGTCGTGGTCGCGGCGCTCGTGATCGCCAACACGTTCGCGGTGCTGCTGGCCGCGCGGACGCAGGAGCTGGCGCTGCTGCGGTGCGTGGGCGCGACGGCGGCGCAGGTCCGCCGCAGTGTGCGGGTCGAGGCGGCCGGTGTCGGCGTGGCCGCGTCGGTGCTGGGCGTGATGCTGGGCGTCGGAACGGCGTGGCTCGTGGCCCGGATCGCGGCCGCGGCGGACGTGCCGATCCCGTTGCGCGGGTTGAGCGTGACGCCGGTGACGGTGATCGTCGGCGTGGTGGTGGGCGTCGTGATGACCCTGGCCGCGGCGTCGGCTCCCAGCCGTGCCGCGACCCGGGTCTCCCCGCTGGCGGCGCTGCAGCCGCTCGAATCGACGCCCGAACCCGTCGCGGTGTCACGGGCGCGCCGCGTCCTCGGGACGCTCGCGTTGATCGCGGGTGTCGGCATCCTCGCGCTGGGGGCCACCACCGGTCAGGTGCTGATCGCGTGCGTCGGCGGTCTGGCGACGTTCGTCGCGATCGTGATGCTGAGCCAGCGGATCGTTCCGGCGGTGATCTCTCGGGTCGGTGCGCTGCTGGGACGGATCGGTGGGCCGGTGGGACTGCTCGCCGCCGGCAACGCCGGCCGCAATCCGCGCCGGACCGCGGCGACCGCGACGGCCCTGCTGATCGGCGTCACGCTCACGAGCACGCTCGTCGTCGGCATCGCCGTGACGAAGGCCAGTGCGCCCGGCGCGGTCGACGACCAGTTCCCGGTGGACGTGAGCGTCGAGGCGGGTGGCAGCACCGGACTGCCCGGCGTCCTGGCCGAGCGCATCCGCGGCCTCGAGGGTGTGGACGCGGTGGCCCCGCTCGGCACCGCCGACGTCTCCCTGCCCGACGGCCGGACGCTGCCGGTGGTCGGCGTGGACGTCGCGGCGGTCCGGGCGACCCTGCGCACCGACGTCGACCTGCCCGGTCCGCACCAGCTGCTGCTGTCGCCGGACGACCGGCTCGATCTGGGGCTCGACCTCGGCGAGACGGTGTCCCTCACGGGCAACGTCGGACGAAGCGAGCTGACGGTCGGCGCGTCCACGGGCCAGCCGGCCCTCACCGAGGCGCGCCTGCTCGCGGCCCTGTCGTCGCAGGTGACGACCGACCAGATGTGGATCCGGCTCGCCGACCGACTGAGCGACGACGAGCGCCGTGTGGTGCAGGACGAGATCACTGCGCTCGCGGAGCAACTGGCACCGGGAAGCGAGGTCGGTGGATCGCTGGCGATGCGCGCGACCCTCGACAGTGTCCTCGACACGCTGTTGCTGGTCGTGGCGGGACTGCTGTCGGTGGCCGTGGTGATCGCACTGATCGGCGTCGGCAACACGATGGCGCTGTCGGTGCTCGAGCGGCGCCGGGAGTCGGGCCTGCTGCGCGCCGTGGGGCTCACACGCGCGGGCCTGCGGTCGTTGCTGCTGTGGGAGGCGGTGCTGATCGCCGGGGTGGCGTCGGCGCTCGGTGTGGCGCTGGGCCTCGCGTTCGGCATCACCGGATCGGCGTCGGTGTTCGGCTTCGACGACCTCGTGCTGGGCACGCTGCCGTGGCCGACCCTCGCGTTGATCGTGCTGGGCGGGGGAGCGGCCGGAGTGCTCGCCGCGATCCTGCCGGCGCGGCGGGCAGCGCGCACCGCGCCGGTGGCGGCGCTGGCCGGGTGACGACGCTAGCGTGAGGTGTGTGAGCACGACGCGAGGGGCCCGGGATCGGCAGACCATGCTGACCCGGGCCGCTCGCGGCAGTCGGACCTCGCGCCTCGTGACCGTCGTGGCCCTGCGGTACGCCCGGTTGTGGCGGGCCCGCATCGAATTCGACGACCGGTACGGGATCTTCGTGTGTTCGGGGATGCGGGGCGGATTCGGTCGCGGCGGCACCACGCTCGGCGGCGCCTACCTGACGCGAGGCAACACCGCCGATCGCGTGATCCGGCACGAGGCCGTCCACGCCGACCAGTGGGGTTGGCACGGCGCGGTTTTCGCGCTGATGTACCTGTGGGAGGAGATCCGTCACCCCGGCGCCCGCAATCGATACGAGATCGCGGCGGGACTCGAGGACGGCGGCTACGTCGCGAGCTGAGCGGTGACCTTCTCGGATTCGACGCGCCGCGTCATCGCCGCGTCGTCCGGGTTCGACACCTGCACCAGCGACGCCCCGGCGGCGAGGACCGAGACCAGTCCCGCGATCAGGTCGTCGGTGGTCGCCCACGAACGGGTGGACAGGACCCGGTCCGAGCCGCTCACGTTCTGCGCGACGGCCACCGCCCGGGCCGCTGTCAGGACATCGTCGACACCGCGGCCGTCCAGCGCCGCGGACCCGGCACCGCCGGGACGGAACTGGTCGCCGTGCACACGCACCGCGGTCGCGTAGTCGGTGACGCCCACCGGCAGGTCGGGGACCGGACGGCCGAAGGCGTCCAGCGACAGCACCGCAACCTCGGGCGCATCGGCGACGTCGTCGAGTCGATCCGCCGTGACCAGGGCCGCGTCGGCGTCGGGATCGGCCTCCAGCGTCACCTCGAGCCCGGCCCACCACGCGCCGAGCAGGACGGCGGCGGTCTGCCAGTGCGCCGGCAGCAGCACCGAGACCCGCGCGCCGGGCATCAGCGCGAACTCGTCGCACAGGAAGTTGGCGGTCTTGGCGGCCCAGTTCGCCAGCGTGATCGCGGACAGCTCCACCCGCTCGCCGGTGGCGTCGTCGTAGTACGTGATCCGCGGGCCGGCCGGGTCGGTGGCCAGGATCGGGTCGAGCAGCGCGGTGGTCAGGTTGGGCACGGTGTTCCGATCTGTACTCGGTCGACGCAGTGGTGACCGCTCAATTTACGCAGTGGGGGCCGTTGTTGCCCGCGTCGATCGCGGGACCGGGTTCGACGGGGGTGGGCGAGGTGCCGGCGCTGGAGATGCCCGAGGATCCGGATCCGGAGCCCGACGAGGTTCCGGAGGGACCCTTGTAGTCGCCGGCGAGGACGACACGCACGGTGCCCGACGACAGCGACTTGTCGGTCTCGATCGGCAGGCCACCGAGAGTCACCGAGACGGCCTGGGCGCCCTTGCTGTCCGACTTGTTCGCGAACACGGTGGATCGCGTCACGGACTTGCCCGTGTTGTTCCCGACCTCGCCGAGGCCGAAGCCCTTGCCGTCGAGGGTCGTTCCGACGCTCGAGGCGAGACCGCTGATGCTGCTGTCGTTGGAGACGTCGACGGTGACGGAGGACGGATCGATGTCGGGCATCTCGGTCGGGACGGCGGACGTGGTGCTCTGGTCGGACTTGTCCTCGGTGGGTTCCTCACCGACCAGTCCGGCGACGTACTTGCGGACGGCCTTGGGATCGACCTGCACGATCGACTCGCCGTAGTCGGTCATCGCGTTGATGTCGACGACGGGGATCGTCTCGAACTTGACCTTGCCGCCCGCGAGGTCCTTGAGCTGGGTGGCGAACTCGATGATGTCCCAGTCGGCGTCGAGCACCACCGACCGCTGCACCGCGGAACTGAGCTCGTTCAGCTTGCCGGGGTTGGTGAGGGTCTGCGCGCTCAGCACCTCGCGCACCAGCGAGGCCATGAACACCTGCTGGCGGACGATCCGGTCGAGGTCGCCGCGGGGCAGGTTGTGTCGCTGGCGGACGAAGCTCAGGGCATCGGAGCCGTCGAGTGTCTGGTCGCCGGCGGGGAACTTCGCACCCGAGAGCGGTTCGTCGACAGCCGCGTTGAGGCACACGTCGACCCCGCCGACCGCGTCGGTGAGCAGGACGAAGCCGAGCAGGCCGATCTCCGCGTAGTGGTCGACGGTGATGCCGGTCAGCTTCGCGACGGACTTGATGAGCGCTTCGCGGCCCGCCTGCGTCGATTCCTTCTCGGCGTCGGAATCGGATTCCCCGTCCTCGACCAGCTTCTGCCGCTCGGTTTCCTTGGTCGCGCCGTAAGCGGCGTTGATCTTCGACATCCCGATCCCGGGCACGTCGACGTACGCGTCGCGGGGAATGGAGATGGCGGTGGCCGAACTGCCGTCGTTGGGCACGCGCACCAGGACGATCGTGTCGGTGTTGGACGCGACCTCCTCGCCCGCACGCAGCGACTCGAGTTCGGATTGACTCAGCGGATTGCCGTGGGCATCGGTGCGGCTGTCGGTACCGACGAGCAGGATGTCGACGGCGCCGTCCTTGGCGCCGCCCAGTCCGAGATCGCCGATCGTCGAGAGGCTCGACCGCAGCGAGTCGACACTGCGCCAAGCGAATCCGGTGATCACGAGCACCAGCACCGCAGCGACCGCGATGGCGATCTGGATGCGCGAGACCGGGGCTGGCGGTCGCGGCACTTCCGATGCGGTGGGCTCCTGCGGCACCTGTGGCCCCTCCCTGAAGATCCTTGAAAATCCGAGCAGATCCGAACTGCATTCCGAATCGCAATCCGAGCAACTGCGCGATTACAACCGCTGTCAAGGCTACTGGTGTTCTGCGCGCAGCACGCGATACAGCTGTCCGGCGTGCCAGACTCGGAACCCGTGAAGAGGATTCTGGTGACCGGCGCACGCGGGCAGTTGGGTGGTCGCCTGCTCGCGTTACAGGACCTCGTCGACGTCCCGATCGTCGGAGTGGGTTCGGACGAGCTCGACATCACCGACCGCGGTGCCGTCGACGCCTGGGTGGAACCCGGTTCGGTGGTGGTGAACTGCGCGGCCTATACCGCCGTGGACGCCGCGGAGTCGGACGAGGAGACCGCCGCCGCGGTCAACGCGACCGGGCCGCGGAACCTGGCGTCGGCGTGTGCGCGTGCGGGGTCGCGGTTGATCCACGTCTCCACCGACTACGTCTTCGCGGGGGACCGTGCCGTGCCGTACGAGACGGACGACCCCACCGATCCGCAGACGGTGTACGGCCGGACCAAGCTCGCCGGCGAGCTTGCGATCCGCGAGGTGCTGCCTGACGCGCAGATCGTCCGGACGGCATGGGTGTACACGGGAGTCGGGAACGACTTCGTCGCGACGATGCTGCGGCTCGAGCGCGACCGCGACACCGTCCAGGTGGTCACGGACCAGGTGGGTTCGCCCACGTACTCCGCGGACCTCGCTGCCGGACTGCTCGAACTGGCCCGCACCGGCGGCGGGGGCGCGACCACGCTGCACGCGACCAACTCGGGTACCGCGACATGGTTCGACCTTGCCCGTGCCGTGTTCGAGGGGGTGGGCGCCGACCCCGCGCGGGTCCGGCCGTGCAGCAGCGCCGAGTTCGTGCGCCCCGCGCCGCGACCCGCCTACTCGGCGCTCTCGCCCGCGTCGTGGGTTGCAGCCGGTCTGACCCCGCTGCGGCCGTGGCAGGACGCGCTGGGCGACGCGCTGGCCCGGCTCGAATGAGGACGATGCGGGCTTTCGGGATACGCTTGCCCGCGTGAGTTCGAAGCTGGCCGTGGTGACGGTGACCTACTCGCCCGGCGAGCATCTGGAGCATTTCCTCGACACGTTGGCCGATGCGACGGTCGAAAACCCGCAGGTCATCCTGGCCGACAACGGGTCGACCGACGGGGCGCCCGAGGCCGCTGAGGCGGCTCACGATCACGTCCGACTGCTCCGCACCGGCGGCAACATCGGGTACGGCGGTGCGATCAATCGCGCCGTCGCCGAGATCGACCCAGACATCGAGTTCGTCGTCGTCGTCAATCCCGATGTGCGCTGGTCGCCCGGCGCGATCGACGAACTGCTCGCCGCGGCAGCGCGCTGGCCGCGGGCCGGTGCCCTCGGGCCGATGGTCCGCGAACCCGACGGCAGCATGTACCCCTCGGCCCGTCGCGTGCCCGATCTGATCTCCGGTGCCGGCCACGCCGTCCTCGGTTCCGTCTGGCCGTCCAACCCGTGGACGCAGCGGTACCTCCAGGAGAACGAGACCATCATCGAGCGTCCCGCCGGGTGGTTGTCCGGCTCGTGCCTGCTGCTGCGCCGGGTCGCGTTCGACTCGATCGACGGCTTCGACTCCCGCTACTTCATGTACATGGAGGATGTGGACCTCGGTGACCGGCTTGGTAAGGCGGGCTGGCTCAACGTCTTCGTGCCGTCGGCCGAGGTGACCCATGCCAAAGGCCATGCCGCGGGCCGGCATCCCGAGTTGATGCTGCCCGCCCATCATCAGAGCGCCTACCGCTTCCAGGCCGATCGCCACCCCGCGTGGTGGCAGGCCCCGCTGCGGTGGGCTCTGCGGGGTGGACTCGCCTTGCGTTCGAAGCTCGCGGTCGCGGCAGCGGTTCGGGAGCGCCGGGAAGACGAGCGCAAGCAGAACGAGCGTCGAGAGATCGAGATTGAGGGGAAAGCATGACAACTGCTTCGGCGACCGATGCCGTCATTCTGGTCGGGGGTCAGGGGACCCGGCTGCGTCCGCTGACGCTGTCCGCCCCCAAGCCCATGCTCCCCACTGCCGGGGTGCCGTTCCTCACGCACCTGTTGGCCCGGATCAAGCAGGCCGGGATCACGCACGTCGTGCTGGGCACGTCGTTCAAGGCCCAGGTGTTCGAGGAGCATTTCGGTGACGGCAGCGACCTGGGACTCGAGATCGAGTACGTCACCGAGGTCGAGCCGATGGGTACCGGCGGCGGCATCCGCAACGTGCTGCCGAGCCTGCGTGCGGACAACATCATGGTCTTCAACGGTGACGTCCTGGGCGGCACCGATCTCGGGGCGGTGCTCGACACCCATCACCGGACCAACGCCGATGTGACGCTGCACCTCGTGCGGGTCGGCGATCCGCGCGCGTTCGGTTGCGTGCCCACCGACGACGACGGCAGGGTCAAGGCGTTCCTGGAGAAGACCCAGGATCCGCCGACCGACCAGATCAATGCCGGCTGCTACGTCTTCCGCCGCGAGATCATCGAGAAGATCCCGTCGGATCGCCCGGTGTCGGTCGAGCGTGAGGTGTTTCCGGCCCTGCTGGCCGACGGGGCCCGCGTGTTCGGTCACGTCGACACGTCGTACTGGCGTGACATGGGTACCCCCGACGACTTCGTCCGCGGCTCCGCGGACCTGGTGCGCGGCATCGCGCCGTCGCCGGCACTCGAGGGTCCGCGCGGCGAGTCGCTGGTCCATCCCGGCGCGGGTGTCGCACCGGGCGCGCTGCTGATCGGCGGCACCGTCGTGGGGCGGGGCGCCGAGGTGGGCGCGGGCGCCCGACTCGACGGCGCGGTGCTGTTCGACGGCGCCCAGGTGGAGGCCGGTGCCGTGGTCGAGCGGTCGATCATCGGTTTCGGCGCGCGTATCGGTCCGCGCGCGTTGATCCGCGACGCCGTGATCGGCGACGGCGCGGATGTCGGTGCGCGGTGCGAACTGATCGGCGGGGCGCGAGTGTGGCCCGGCGTCAAGCTGCCCGACGGCGGAGTGCGCTTCAGCACCGACGTGTGATTCGGCGACGTGTGATTCGGCACTGAGCCGGCTTCCTTAGTCTTGCTACTGAAATACTGGGAGCATGATGTCGCAGGAACCCGTCTTCCACAGGTACGTCGCCCTCGGTGACTCGTTCACCGAGGGTGTCGGCGACCCCGACGCCACCCGACCGAACGGCCTGCGCGGCTGGGCGGACCGGGTGGCCGAGGAGCTCGCCCGGCGCAGCGCCGACTTCGGCTACGCCAATCTCGCGATCCGGGGCCGGCTGCTCGGCCCGATCGTCGACGAACAGCTCGACGCCGCGGTCGCGCTCGAACCCGATCTGGTGACGATCTACGCGGGTGGCAACGACCTGATGCGCCCCAAGATCGACCTCGACGCCCTCGTCGCGCGGTACGACGACGCGATCGGCAAGCTGACCGAGACCGGCGCGACCGTGCTGGTGTGGACCGCGTACGACGCGGGCTGGTCTGCGGTGTTCTCGAAGATCCGTGGCCGCTCGGCCGTCTACAACGAACTGGTCCGTGAGGTCGCGGATCGGCACGGCGCGAAGCTCGTCGACTTCTGGCGCTTCGACGAGTACCAGGATCTGCGGATGTGGGACTGGGACCGGCTGCACATGTCCACGCCGGGCCACCAGAACATGGCGATCCGGGTGCTCGAGACGGACGGCCGACCGGGAATCCGGGTCGGCCTTCTGTCATGTCAGATCCGTCAGTCGGTACCGAGGTTGCGGGTCGAGGAGATCGCAACCAGGCCGATCAGGCCGACCAACGCGAAGGCGTAGAAGCCCCACGGCACCGCGTATCCGGCGCCGAGCAGCGCGCCGCCGAGGATCGGGCCGCAGATCGCGCCGACGCGTCCGACGCCGGCCGACCAGCCCAGCGCGGTCGCGCGGATGTTCGCGGGATGGTTGGCGCTGGTGAAGGCGTACACGAGAACCTGGGCGCTGAACACGAAGCAGCCGGCCAGGAACACCATCACGTAGATGCCGCCGGCGACGTCGATGCTGAGCAGCGCGAGGAAGATGGCAGCGCCGGTGAACCACACGATGGCCGCGGTGCGGGGGCCGACCTTGTCGGCGACGCGGCCCGCGATGAGCAGGCCGACGACGGCGCCGGCGTTGAGGATCAGCAGGAAGGTCAGGGCCGCGCCCAGCTCGTACCCGGCCTCACGCATGATCGTCGGCAGCCAGGTGTTGAGGCCGTACACCAGCAGCAGGCCCATGAACGACGTGACCCAGATGGCGATGCTGTTCCGCAGGAACTTGGGCGAGAAGAGCGTCTTCACGGGATCGGTGGCCGTGGCGACGGGCGCGTCGGCGGCCGGTGCGGCCTCGAGCGCGAGACCGTACTGTGCCGCGATGGCCTCGGCTTCCTCGCGGCGGCCCTTGGACAGCAGGTACGAGGGCGACTCCGGCAGGTACTTGATCATCAGCGGGATCAGCACGATGGCCGGTGCCGCGCCGACGACGAACATCGAGTGCCAGCCGAACGGGTCGATGAGCACGAGGGCCAGGGCCGCGGTGGCGACGGCGCCGACGTGGTACCCGGTCATCAGCATCGTGGACGCGGATCCGCCACCCTGCTTCTTGGAGAACTCGTTGACCAGTGCCAGGGCGGTCGGCAGTGCGCCACCCAGTCCGACGCCCGCGAGGAAGCGGAGCAGACCGAAGATGAACGGATTCGGGGCGACCGCGCACAGCAGGGTCAGGATCGAGAACGCCGCGACGGCGTAGATCAGTGCCCGGCGCCGTCCGATGACGTCGGTGAGGGTGCCGATGACGAGCGCGCCGATCGTCATGCCGACGAGCCCGAACGTCGAGATTGTCGTGATCGCGCTCGTGCTCAGGTTCCAGTCGCCGTACTCGCGCAGCGAGGGGATGACTGCACCCAGGACCACGAGATCGAATCCGTCGAGAAGGACGGCGATCCAACACAGTGGGGCGACCCACATCGCGGCGCGACCGCGTGTCGCGGGTCGTTCGATGGTGCTCATTCGATCTCCAGAAGCCAAGGTGTTCGCAATACGAACCACCGTTCAATTTCAGAACTCGGCCATTGTTTGGTGGGTCACATGTGAATGTCAAGCCACGAACCAGTGGGTTGGGGGCCCCGTCGGCATGTGGTCCGGCCACACTGGACAGGTGATCGACGAAGGCGAGATCGACCGCAGCATGCTCGGTCGGGCGTTCCGAATACTGAATTCCTTCTCTGTGGATCGACCGCGGATGACGCAGTCCGACCTGAGTCGGCGAACTGGTCTGCCGTTGCCGACCGTGCACCGGTTGTGCATCCAATTGGCGGACAACGGCGCGCTCGAACGCGCTGCCGACGGCAGCTACGAGATCGGTGTCCGGTTGTGGGAGATCGGCGCCCTCGCGCCCGGGGCGCACGGGCTCCGGCAGGTGGCGATGCCCTACCTCGAGGACCTCTACGAGGCCACGCACGAGAACGTCCAACTGATCGTCCRCGAGGGCCTCGAGGCGCTCTATATCGAGCGGCTTTCCGCACGTGGGGCGGTCGCTGTGGTCGGGCGCGCGGGCGGTCGGCTGCCGCTGCACGCATCGAGTGGCGGGCTGGTTCTGCTCGCGCACGGCGGGACGGAACTCCTCGGTGAGGTGCTCGCTGCCGGGCTCGAGCGATTCACGCCCAACACCATCACGACCGAGCATCGACTGCGATCCACCCTCGATCAGATCCGCCGCAAGGGTTTCATCGTGTGCCGCGAGCACCTCAACATCGGCACGCTCGCGGTCGCCGCTCCGGTCTTCAGGGCCGGCGGGGAGGTGGCCGCGTCGATCTCCGTCGTGGTGGCCGCGTCGGCGGATCCGACCCCTCTCATCCCCGCGTTGCGGGCCGCCGCGCGAGGCGTCTCCCGCGGCCTGGCGTGACCGAGATCTCTCCGACCCCATGGGATTGGTCTTTCACTGAGTGAAAGTCGAGGTGTTGCAACGGATCGGCCGCGGGAACAGTGGTGGCCATCACGATCTACCGAGGAGTAACCGTATGACCCACTCGAGCACTCAGGTCGGCATCGTCGGCGCCGGCCCGGCCGGACTGATGCTGTCCCACCTCCTGCACCTTCGCGGCATCGAGTCCGTCGTTCTCGAGGCGCGCACCCGGGAAGAGGTGGAGGGCACCATCCGTGCCGGTGTGCTCGAGCAGAACACCGTCGACCTGATGACCGCGACCGGTCTCGGCGACCGGCTGAAGGCCGAGGGCCTCGAGCACCACGGCATCGAACTGCGCTTCGGCGGCCGCGGCCACCGGATCGCGTTCGACGAACTCACCGACGGACGCGCGGTCACGGTCTACCCGCAGCACGAGGTCCTCAAGGACCTCATCGCCAAGCGCATCGCGGACGGGGGCGAAATCCGGTTCGGCGTCTCCGACGTCGAGGTCCACGACCACACCACCGACAACCCGTACATCACCTACACCGACGCGGACGGCAGTGAGCAGAAGCTCGGGTGTGCGCTCGTCGGCGGCTGCGACGGCTCGCGCACCAAGACCCGCAAGCTGATCCCCGAGCCGTCCATCCGCCAGGACCACTTCCGCCAGTACCCGTTCGCGTGGTTCGGCATCCTCGCCGAGGCGCCGCCGTCGTCCGAGGAACTGATCTACGCCAACCACCCGCGCGGATTCGCGCTCATCAGCACCCGCACCCAGGAGGTCCAGCGCCACTACCTCCAGGTGGATCCGGACGATTCGGTGGACAACTGGTCCGACGACCGCATCTGGTCGGAGTTGCACGCCCGCGTCGACGGTGAGGGTGCGGAGATCAAGGACGGCAAGATCTTCGAGAAGTCGATCCTGCAGTTCCGCAGCTTCGTGTGCGAGCCGATGCAGCACGGCAACCTGTTCCTCGCGGGCGACGCCGCCCACACCGTGCCGCCGACCGGTGCCAAGGGCCTCAACCTCGCCGTCGCCGACGTGTACGAGCTGTCGAAGGGCATGGCCGAGTTCTTCGAGACCGGCAACCGCGGCCGGATCGACCGCTACACCGAGACGGTGCTGCCGCGGATCTGGCGCACGCAGCACTTCTCGTGGTGGATGTCCTCGATGCTGCACCGCCTGCCCGACGCGTCCGGCTTCGACCACAAGCGTCAGGTCGCCGAGCTCGACATGGTGACCCGCTCGGTCGCCGGTCGCACGCTGATCGCCGAGAACTACGTGGGCACCCCGCTGGGCTGATTCGCACGGCAGCGATGCGCCGCCCCGAAACCCGGGGCGGCGCATTTCTCGCTGTCCGGGAAAGCCGTGATGTGGTGGAGTCGACGTTCCGTAGGTTCGGAAATTGCAGCACCGCACCTACAGAAGAGGCTTTCCATGAAGATCCTGATCGTCGGCGGCACCGGCATGATCGGTGCCCACGCGGCACTTCACCTCCGCGAGCAGGGCAACGACGTCACCGTCGCCGCGCGCAACCCGCTGGCTGACGACTCACCGGTGCGCGAGTTCCCGGTGCTGCTCGGCGACTACACCGAACAGACCTTCACCGCCGCGCAGTTGGCGCCGTTCGAGGGCATCGTCTTCGCGGCGGGCCAGGACATCCGGCACATGGGTCGGGTCGCAGATGCCGCTGCCGAGGCCGAGTTCTGGGAGAAGACCCAGACCGGCGGCGTGCCGCGGTTCGCCGCGTTGGCCAAGGAGGCCGGCGTCGCCCGGTTCGTCCAGGTGGGCAGCTACTACCACCACCTGCGGCCGGAGTACGCCGAGACGATGCCGTACGTCGCGGCGCGCCAGGCGGCCGACGAGGGCGCCCGCGCGCTGGCCGACGACAACTTCAACGTCTCGACCCTGAACCCGCCGTCGATCCTCGGCGCGATCAGCGGGGTGTCGGCCAAGCGCTACCGCAAGCTGTTCTCGTGGGCGGCCGGCAACGAGCCGCAGATTCCGGACTTCGCGCCCGCGGGCGGCACCAACTATCTGTCGGCGGGCTCGCTGGCCGAGGCGATCTGGGGTGCGCTGCAGCGCGCCGAGTCGGGCAAGGCGTACCTGATCGGCGACCAGAACCTCACCTTCCGTGAGTACTTCCAGTTGCTCGTCGACGCCGCCGGTGGCGACCGGGTCATCGAGGAGCGCGACGAGGAGCATCCGCTGCTGCCCGACAGCTTCATCGTGCAGGGCCGCGGCAACGTCATCTCGTACGAGCCGGCCGCCGCGGACGTCGAACTGCTGGCCTACACGCGGAACGACTGCGCGCGGGCGATCGCCGAGATGCACGACATCGTGAAGGCCGCGACTGCGGGCTGACATACGCGAAAGGGCCGGTTCCACCGAATGATTCGGTGGAGCCGGCCCTTGTCGTACTCAGGTCGTACCCGGGTCGTACTCGGGTCAGTTGAGGCGCTCGAACACCGCGGCCAGGCCCTGGCCGCCGCCGATGCACATGGTCTCGAGGCCGTAGCGGGCCTCGCGACGGTCCATCTCGCGCAGCAGCGTCGCGAGGATGCGGGCGCCGGTGGCGCCGACGGGGTGGCCCAGCGAGATGCCGGAGCCGTTGGGGTTGAGGCGCGGGTCGTCGGGCTCGAGACCCCACGTGCGGGTCACCGCGAGAGCCTGTGCGGCGAACGCCTCGTTGAGTTCGATGACGCCCATGTCGGCCAGCGACAGACCGAGCCGCGAGAGGGCCTTCTCGGTGGACGGCACCGGGCCGATGCCCATTGTGCGCGGCGGCACACCGGCGACGGCCCAGCTGGCGAGCCGGGCGAGCGGACGCAGGCCGAGGGCGTTCGCCTTCTCCGGCGTGGTGACGATGGCGATGGCGGCGCCGTCGTTCTGGCCGCTGGCGTTGCCGGCGGTGACGGTGGACTGGGGGTCGACCTTGCCGCGGATCGGGCGCAGCTTCGCGAGCGACTCGACGCTGGTGTCGGCGCGCGGGTGCTCGTCGGTGTCGACGACCAGCGGATCGCCCTTGCGCTGCGGCACCGACACGGGGACGATCTCCTGCGCGAAGATGCCGCCGCGCTGCGCGGCGACGGCGCGCTGGTGCGACTGGACGGCGAGGGCGTCCTGGTCCTCGCGGCTGATGGAGAACTCGGCGCGCAGGTTCTCGGCGGTCTCGATCATGCCGCCGGGCACCGGGTAGTTGCGGCCGCCGGCGGTGACGCGGGCGCGGGCGAGGCGGTCGTTGAGGGCGAGGGATTCGCCGCGGACGCCGTACCGCATGCCGGTGGCGTAGAACTCGGCCTGGCTCATCGACTCGACGCCGCCGGCGAGGACGAGGTCGCTGCCGCCGGACTGCACCTGCATCACGGCCTGGATGATCGCCTGCAGGCCGGAGCCGCAGCGGCGGTCCACCTGCAGACCCGGAACGTCCACGCCCAGTCCGGCATTGAGGGCCGCGATGCGGCCGATGGCCGGGGCCTCGCCTCCGGGGGAGGCCTGGCCGAGGATCACGTCGTCGATGTCGGCACCGGAGATGCCGGTGCGGGTGACCAGTTCGGTGATGACGGTGGCCGCGAGATCCTCGGGGGGGACGTCGCGGAAGACGCCGCCGAAGCGGCCGACGGGGGTGCGGAGCGGTTCGCAGATGACTGCGTCAGACATGTCGTTTTCCTTGGTGCGGTGATGATTGAGTCTGGGTGCGGGCGAGGTCGGCCGAGATGGCCTCTGCGGTCGCGACGGCGGCGGGGACGAGCGTGGCGTACACCGCCTCGGTCGAGTAGCGCGCGGCCTGCGTCGAGATGTTCACTGCGGCGACCACGGCGCCCGACCGATCGCGGATCGGTGCGGCGAGGGAACGCAGGCCCTCCTCGAGTTCCTGGTCGACCACGCAGTAGCCGTCGGCCCGGATCTTGTCGAGTTCGGCGCGCAACGCATCGGGGGTGGCGATGGTGCGGCCGGTGAGCGGGGTCAGGTCGACGCGGTCCAGGTAGGCGTCGAGGTCGGCGGGTTCGAGCCCGGCCAACAGGACGCGGCCCATCGACGTCGCGAACGCGGGGAACCGGGTCCCGATCGTGATGGACACCGTCATGATGCGGCTGACCGGCCGGCGCGCGACGTACACGACGTCGCCGTCGTCGAGGATCGACACCGACGTCGACTCGTGGACCTGGTTCGACAGCGATTCGAGGTGCGGTCGGGCGATGTCGGGCAGAGACAGGCTCGACAGGTAGCTGTAGCCGAGTTCGAGGACCCGGGGGGTCAGCCAGAACACCGAGCCGTCGGTGCGGACGTAGCCGAGTTCGACCAGGGTGAGCAGGAACCGACGGGCCGTCGCGCGGGTGAGATCGGTGGCCCGGGCGACGTCGCTGAGCGTGCGCTGCGGGTTCTCGGCGTCGAACGCCCGGATGACGGACAGGCCGCGTGCGAGCGACTGCACGTAATCCGTCGAGGCCGCGGTCGGTTCGGTCGCGCTCGAGTTACTCCCGCTCGAGTTGCTCCCGCTCGAGTTGCTCCCGCTCGAGTTGCTCACTGTCAGGTACTCCCCTCGGTGGCACCCGCCAGGTCGGCGAGGGCCTGCTTGCCGAGCGCGAAGGCCCGGTTGCTGTTCGGCACACCCGCGTACACCGCGGTATGGAGGAATACTTCCACGAGCAGGTCCGGGTCCATGCCCGCGCGCAGCGCGGCCCGGATGTGCATGTCGAGTTCGTGTTCGTTGCCGACCGCGGTGAGGATCGCCATCGTCAGCAGGCGGCGGGTGGGGTGGTCGAGGCCGTCGCGGGCCCAGATGTCGCCCCACGCGGTGCGGGTGATGAAGTCCTGGAACGGGTCGGTGAACGCGGTGCTGCCCGCGATCGCGCGGTCCACGTGCGCGTCGCCGAGGACCGAGCGGCGCACCGACATTCCGACGTCGTGCACCGCGCGGCGGGCCACACCCACCGGCGTCGAGCCCGCGACGTGCGCCTCGATCAGCCGGGTCACGGCGCCGGCCTGCTCGACGTTCGCGAGATGCGCGCCGGGGGACACGACGTGGAGTTCGGCACCGGCGATGCCGTCGGCGATCGACTGCAGCGCCGACGGCGGCGTCGGGCCGTCCTGCTCCGCGGCGATCACGAGCGTGGGCGCGACGATCCGGGCGAGGTCGGCGCGGCCGTCCCACGAGGACAGCGCCTCGCAGCACGCGGCGTAGCCCTCGTTCGTGGTACCGGAGACCATCGTGACGTGGCGGGACACGAGCTCCGGATCACGCTGCGCCAGTTCGGGGGTGAACCAGCGTCCGACGACGGACTCGGCGATGGATGCGACGCCGTCGGCGCGGACGGCGGCCGCGCGATCGAGCCACGGCTGGGCCGGGGCGAACTGCGCGGCCGTGCACATCACCGTGAGCGTCTGTACGCGCTGCGGGTGGTGCGCCGCCAGCCACTGTCCGACGGCCCCGCCGAGGGACAGGCCCACGAAGTGCACCGCGTCCAGGCCGAGCGTGTCGAGCAGTGCGATGACGTCGCCGCCGAGATCGGCCATCGTGTACGGGCCCGCGGGAGCGGGGGAGCCGCCGTGGCCGCGGTGGTCGACCGCGATCACGTGGGCGCGGCTCGACAGCGCACGGATCTGGGGATCCCACATGTGCAGGTCCGAGCCCAGCGAACCGAGCAGCAGGACCGGCGGGGCGGCGGGGTCGCCGTGTAGTTCGTAGTGCAGGGCGCAGGGCCCGTCCTGGGTCATACGAGTCCTCCGAAGGTTCGGTCGGTCTGTGTGGTCCGGGCGGCGAGCGCACGGTCGACGAGGTCGCCGGCGTGGCCGAGGTAGTTCGACGGATCCAGCAGGTCGCGCAGTTCGTCGGCGGACAGGTGGGCCGTGATCTGGGGCGCCCGGTCGAGCGGGACTCCGGAAGCCGCTGCGGCGGTGACGATGTCGCGCGCCGAGTCGGTGTGCGCGGACAGTGCTCCGGTGACCCGTTCGGCGAGGATGAGCCCGCCGGTGATATCGAGGTTGTGTGCCATCGCGTCGCCGTGGACGCGTAGTCCGCCGAGGCTCGA
Source organism: Rhodococcus sp. TAF43 (assembly GCF_052113525.1). Classification (NCBI taxonomy): domain Bacteria; kingdom Bacillati; phylum Actinomycetota; class Actinomycetes; order Mycobacteriales; family Nocardiaceae; genus Rhodococcus; species Rhodococcus sp. TAF43. The sequence goes on along the minus strand of NZ_JBFRDL010000006.1, from coordinate 119,021 downwards.
GGCCAGCCGGTGCGCTGCCCCGCCGGTGAGGCGCAGCAGATCGGTGAGCGTCTCCCATTCGGCGTGCCACGCGCCCGCGGCCCGCGCGAACTCGTGGTCCATGGACGACAGGACCGTCGCGACCAGTCCCGGCACCCGCCGGGCGGCGGCGCGAGCCGTGATCGCGGCGACCGGGTTCTGCTTGTGCGGCATGGCCGACGAGCCTCCCGGTGCGTCCTCGGCGACCTCGCCGAACTCGGTCGAGGCCATCGCGGTGATATCGGTGGCGGGCTTGGAGATCGCTCCCGCGGCGACGCCGAGCGCGGACGCCAGGGCAGCGATCGGGGTCCGGGTGGTGTGCCACGGAACGACCTGCCGCGCCAGGCCCAGTTCGTCCGCGAGGGCCTCGGCCATCGCGAGACCGTGGGGGTGGACGGCCGCGAGAGTGCCCGCCGCACCGCCGAACTGGACGGGCAGCGCGGACAGGGCGCGCTCGAGCTGCGCGGTCGCGTCGTCGAGGCCGGTGAACCAGGACACCGCGAGCGCGCCGAACGTGGTCGGCAGGGCCTGCTGCCCGAGCGTGCGCGCCACCATCGGGGTGTCGCGGTGCGCTCGCGCGAGTTCGGCACCGGCGTTCGCCGCCGCCTGCAGATCGGCGAGCACCCGACGGCCCGCCCTGCGCGACAACAGCATCAGCGCCGAGTCCATGACGTCCTGGCTGGTGGCGCCCACGTGCACGGCCGAGGCCGGAACCCCCTCGGCGGCACAGGCCGCCCGGAGGAGGCGGACCAGTGGGATCACGGGATTGCCGCCGGCGGCGGATCTGCGGCCGAGGTCGGCGATGTCGATCCCGTCCGGCGCGCCGAGCGCCGCGGCGACGGAGGTGACCGTCGCCGCGTGCTCGGCCGACACCAGTCCGACGGTCGCGGCCGCCCGGGTCAGGGCGGCCTCGACCTGGAGCAGCGCCACAACCCAGGCGTGGTCCGAGATCTCCTCGGCGAGAGCGGGCTCGCCGCCGGCGCCGAAGAGGGGATCGAACAGTTCACCGCGGGTGTGGGTCACGAAATGCTCCTGGTCACAGCTCGAAGAACGGCGTCTCGACGCCGTCGGGATCGCTGTCCTGAACATAGACCGTGAGGCTGTAGCCGTCGTCGGTCTTGCGCGCGATCAGCTTCGGCCGCTGCGACTCGGGCAGTGACGTCAGGACCGGGTCGACGGCGTGCGCGTCGGTGTCCTCCGGGAAGTACAGCCGGGTGTACAGGCGCTCGAGCATGCCGCGGGCGAACACGCCCACGTTGACGTGCGGGGCCTCGACGGTGTCGTTCTCGGCGGGCAGCGGTCCCGGCTTGACGGTGTGGATCGCGGCGGTGCCCGTCTCGTCGGCCCCGGCACGGCCGAAGCCCCGAAATCCCGCCGGAACCGGCTCGGCAGCGCCGCGCGGATCGTCGGCGTGGGCGAAGCGGCCCACGGCGTCGGCCTGCCAGGTCTCGATCATCGCGTCGGCGACCGGCACGCGATCACCGTCGATGACGGTGATGCGCAGCGTGATCCGGCCGGGTGCGCCCTCGGGCGCGGCGTCCGGGCCGTCCGCCCACGGGAGACCGATGTGCCAGTACGGGCCCACCGTCTGCGACGGGGTGACGCCGAACTCGGCGGTGGTGAAGTCGCCCGGGGTGACGTCGTAGATCGGTGCGGTGTTCTTGGGGGCGGTGTCAGTCATCGTGATCCTCGTCGTCCTCGAACGGGGTGGCGTCGCGTCCGCGCAGGACGATGTCGAAACGGAAGCCCAGGGCCCAGTCGGCCACGGTCGCGTCGTAGTCGAAGACGCTGACCATCCGGTGCCGGGCGGCGGCGGGGACCGCGTTGTAGATCGGGTCCTGGAAGAACAGCGGATCGTCCGGGAAGTACATCTGCGTCACGAGGCGCTGCGTGAACGCCTGACCGAACAGCGAGAAGTGGATGTGCGACGGCCGCCACGCGTTGTCGTGGTTGCGCCACGGGTACGCGCCCGGCTTGATCGTGGTGAAGGTGTAGTGGCCGTCGGCGTCGGTGACGCAGCGGCCGATGCCGTCGAAGTGGGGGTCGAGCGGCGCGGGCCAGTTGTCGCCGATGTGCCGGTAGCGGCCGCCCGCGTTGGCCTGCCACACCTCGAGCAGCGTGTTCGGGACGGGCTTGCCGTTGCTGTCGAGCACCCGACCGTGCACGACGATCCGCTGGCCCTGGGCCTCGCCGCCGTTCGCGATCGTCAGGTCGGCGTCGCCGGGCTGCACGCGGTCCTCGCCGAACACCGGTCCGGTGAGCTCGCCCAGTCGCTGCGGTAGCAGCTTCAGCGGCTGCCGGGGGCTGCGGAGCCCGGTGGTCTTGTAGTCCGCGAAGTCCGGCGGGGCATTCACGCCGGTGCTGACCGGCCGATATTGCGGGGGCAGATGAAGCATGTGACGACCTCGTAGTGGGGGCGGTGGGTGAGGGGGAATCGAGATTGTTCGCTAGGTGGACAACAGGACGCTATGCGAACACGCTAGTGGCTTTCGGTGGCGCAATCAATGATCCGCCGCCCTCGTGTTCGTTATGCGGACAATGGTTCACAATACGCACGAGTCGTCGTATGCTGGCCTGCATGATGGACAAAGTCATTGCCACAGCGGCCGAGGCCGTCGCAGACGTGCCGGACGGCGCGACGATCGCCGTCRGTGGATTCGGCCTGGTCGGAGTGCCGGAGATCCTCATCAACGCGCTGCTGGAGCAGGGCGCCACGGATCTCGAGACGGTGAGCAACAACTGTGGCACCGACGGCTTCGGCCTCGGTGTGCTGCTCGAGAAGGGTCGTATCCGCCGGACCATCAGCTCGTACGTGGGCGACAACAAGGAGTTCGCGCGGCAGTACCTCTCGGGCGAGCTCGAGGTGGAGCTGACGCCGCAGGGCACGCTCGCCGAGCGGCTGCGCGCCGGCGGCGCCGGCATTCCCGCGTTCTTCACCCCGGCCGGCGTCGGCACCCAGGTCGCCGAGGGCGGGCTGCCCCGCCGCTACGACGGCAACGGCGGGATCGCCGTCGCGAGCCCGGTCAAGGAGACCCGCGAGTTCGACGGGCAGACCTACGTGATGGAACGCGGCATCGCCGCCGACTACGCCCTCGTCCACGCATGGAAGGGCGACCGCCACGGCAACCTCGTGTTCCGCCGCAGCGCCCGCAACTTCAACCCCCCGGCCGCCGCGTCGGGCCGGATCACCATCGCGCAGGTCGAGCACCTCGTCGAGCCCGGCGAGCTGGACCCGGACCAGATCCACACCCCGGGCATCCACGTGCAGCGCGTCGTGCACGTGGGCAAGGTCACTGTCGGAATCGAGAAGCGAACGGTACGAGCATGACTCAGGCTATTGCGCAGAAGCTGACCCGCGAGCAGATGGCGGCGCGGGTCGCCCAGGAACTCGCCGACGGCCAGTACGTCAACCTCGGCATCGGCATGCCGACGCTGGTGCCGAACTACATCCCCGAGGACATCACCGTCGTCCTGCACTCCGAGAACGGTGTGCTCGGCGTGGGGCCGTACCCCACCGAGGACGAACTGGACCCCGAGCTGATCAACGCCGGCAAGGAGACCATCACGGTCCTGCCGGGCGCGTCGTACTTCGACTCGTCGCAGTCGTTCGGCATGATCCGCGGCGGTCAGGTGGACGTCGCCGTCCTCGGCGCGATGCAGGTCAGCGCCAAGGGTGATCTCGCCAACTGGATGATCCCCGGCCACATGGTCAAGGGCATGGGCGGCGCGATGGACCTCGTCCACGGCGCCAAGCGCGTCATCGTGATGATGGAGCACGTGTCCAAGAAGGGCGAGTCGAAGATCCTCGACGAATGCACCCTGCCGCTCACCGGCAAGGCGTGCGTGCAGCGGATCATCACCGACATGGCCGTCCTCGACGTCACCGACGAGGGCCTGCGCCTGGTCGAGACCGCCCCCGGCATCAGCGTCGACGAAGTCGTCGCCGCGACCGCCGCGAAGCTGCTGGTCTGAGAACACGCCACCCCGGATCGAGCCGGCCGCACGCCCCAGCGGGCTGCGGCCGGCTCACCCGTTTTCGGGGCCCGTCGGTCGGCTACGCCTCACCGTGAGCACGACCGCAGCGGCGACGACGGCAGCCGCAGCCACGAGCACCGCGACGGGCGGCGGTGAGAGGACCGCCGCGAGCGGGTGATCAGCGTCGTCCGGGGCATCGTTCGGTCGGTCGAACGAACGTTCGACCGGTGACGGCGTTGTTGCTGGAACGGCCCCACTGTGGAACCAGTGACCGAGGTTCAGATTGGGGCTGAGTTACGTGCGGCTGGCGAGCGTGTCGCTCTGGCGATGCAGGCGTGCTTTAGGGCGCTGAGATGCCAAAGCTGCAGAGGGGATTCTGTGATGACGTTGTGCAAGAAGGGACGCTGGCTGGCGATACTCGATGACGAGGACCGGGTCGCATTCGCCCAACAAATTGCTGGTGGTGCGGTAGCGAGGTTGCACGAGGTGTGTGTGCAGGCAGGGTTCGAGGGCGGGTTGACATCCACGAAGAATCACGCGAAGGGCCGGTGCTGCTGTGAGCAACGCTGACCCCTAACCTGTCGTACCCCTGCCTTAGGGTGTACGCCATGGAACTGAGGCGGGGGAAGAGTGCAAGTAAGGGTGACTCAACCACAGAGAATGCGACCACCAGTAAGACCTGGGCCATTGGGCTTGCGGTCGCACTCGGAGGCGTACTTCTACTGTGGATTTCAAGTACATCTTGGCTCGACGAATTGCCCGCGCTCGAAACCACGATTACCCAACTCGGCGGCCTATTGGTCACGACAGGTGTCCTGGCAGTCATTTGGGAACTGATCGGTAAGCGCGAAATCATGGACGAGATCCTTGAGAAAACGAAGGTGTCATCAGATGTCCACTCGGCCGGCATTCAACGTGCAACCACCGACTGGACAGAGCCTCCGTGGGAGACGCTCTTCAAAGAAGCCCGAACGCTCTCGATCTTCATTTCATATGGCAGCGGTTGGCGGAGCGCCCACTGGCCGAAACTTCGGGAGTTCACGCAAGACAAGAGCAAAGTCCTTCGTGTGTATCTGCCGGACCCTGACGATGCCCTGACGATGGAAATCCTCGCTAGCCGATACAACTACTCGCTCGACATGATCCGGTCGAAAGTGACTGAAGCGGCGCAGGTTTTCGCCAGCCTGTCGGCCAAGGACTCGGCTGACATCAGGGTTCACTACAGGGCTGGCGACCACACCTACGCCTGCTACAAGTTCGACGAGAAGATCATCGCCACTCTCTACTCGAACGCTCGCGAACGCGGCGAAGTTCCGGTGATGCTCGTGAGTAGCGGAACGTTCTACGACTTCTTCGCTAAAGACCTTGACGCAATCGAGCGCCAAAGCATCGAGATTCCGCTTGGCGACATAACAAAAACAGGAGAGGCGAACAAAGTTGAGTCCTAAGACGGCGGTCGTAGAGGGTGATATCTCGCCAGGATTCGAGACAATCGTTCGCGAATCCCGGCAGGTAGCATGGGACATTGAAACGAGCGGCCTCGATTGGTCTACCGAACGAATCGCCACATGCCAACTACACGTCCCTGGCGTCGGAACTGAGATCATCCGCGTTGGGAGCAGCGTTCCGGACAGGTTGCGGGACGTGCTTATCTCTGAGCATGTTGCAAAGATCTTCCACCACGCCCCATTCGACCTCAGATTCATGAGGCATCACTGGAACGCCTCCGCGCGGAACGTGTTCTGCACGAAGATCCTTTCAAAGATCGTTCGACCCGACGTCGATCCCCGGCAACACAGCTTGAAGCCTGTGCTCAAGGAGTTCCTCGGTGTCGAGATCGACAAGGCGCAACGGACCTCGGACTGGTGTGCTGACGAGTTGAGTGCGGAGCAACTGGAGTACGCGGCACGGGACGTCGAGTACCTAGTGCCGCTGCTTCACCAGCTCATGGATGAGGCCAGGGCGCGTGGTGTGGCGGATATCGCTGAACGCACCTTCGATTATCTACCCACACGGATAGAGACAGACATTCGAGGATGTGGTGACGTTTTCGCGTACTAACACAATCAACTGAAGAACCAACAGAAGCGGTGGGAGCACTCAGGCGCCCCGCCGCTTCTTGTTTCTCGAAGAACTTCAGTGAGGGGCTGAACGTGGGCAAACTAGCGGTACTCATCAACGGCACAGCCCCTACACGCAGGACGGGCGAGCGCGCACCATCCAGGGAAGGCGAGCATGCATCCGACAGCCGGGAGGGGATACGAGATGCGCGCAGGCATGATCCTTCCCTGGTCAGCTTTGCTGCACTCCCGTGCGTTTACACGCGTTGCCCCAATGACGGCGAGAAGGTTACGACGTACCGGTGCGGAGGCCGCGAAGAGGGTGACCGTGAGCGGCATCAGCGCACCGGTGACGTGCCGGAGTGGTGGTGTAGAGGGTCCTAACGTGTAGGGCGGAGGCGTCGGGCCCGGGATCGGGTGACCACAGCCTGGTGAGGGCAGCGGTGAGCAGTGCGATACCGGTGTGCGACATCGGTGGGGTGGTTCCGAGGGCTAGACCGCGACAACGCCGCTGTTCGTCTTTCGTCGGCCCGCGCTCAGCGCGCGGCGGCAAGCCGGACCAGGTGGTCGATCGTCTCCTTCTCGGCCCCCTCGGGCAGGTCGTCCACCGGCCACCACCGCAGATCCTGCGACTCGTCGCTGATCACGGCCGGCACCGCCGAGGCGGGCCCGGGCGCCCGGACCAGGAACCGCAGGTCCAGGTGGCGCGTCGGAACACCCAGCGAGCACGTGATGGGGTGCGTGTGCGCCGACAGCAACCGCGGATCGATCCGTAGCCCCTCGATCCCCGACTCCTCGCGTGCCTCCCGCAGCGCCGAGTCGACGACGGTGCCGTCCCCGGGCTCGCAGTGCCCGCCCAGCTGGATCCACCGGCCCACCCTCGGGTGCAACGTCAGCAGGACGTGGGAGCCGTCCTCGTCCAACACCAGCGACGAGGCCGTGATGTGCCCGGGCACATGCGAACGCAGACAACCGTCGGGTGCGGAATCGAGGAACGCGAGCATCGTGTGCCGCAGCGACTCCGCATCGTCGGAATCGGTGTCCCAGTTCCAGAGTGAGTCCACCGCCGACGCGTGCAGTGACTGTGCCGACATCTACAGCTCCAGCAGCGCGTCGCCGGGCGCGACGGGGTCGCGCGGCGTGAGCGCCTCGAGGGGATGTCCGACGGCGATCGCACCCAGCGGCTGCCAGTCGTCCGGCAGACCGAGCTCGGTCCGGACCGTGTCGGCCGCGAAGATCGTCGACCCGATCCAGCAGCTCCCGACGCCGCGGGTCGCGAGCGAGACGAGCAGACCCTGCACGGCCGCGCCGACCGCGACGGTGAACATCGTCGACTCGGCCCGGGTGCGCCACTCATCCGGGTAGTCGTGCGCACCGTCCGGCACACAGAACGGGATCACGACCTCGGGGGCGCGGAAGAGGATGCCGCCCCGGCCCACTCGACGCTCGATCCGCTCGGCGCTCATCCCGTCGGCGGCGAGGTCGTCCCGCCAGCGCTGCTGCATGGCGTCGAGCACACGCTTGCGGGTCTCGGGTGTGCGCAGCCACACGAACCGCACCGGACGCGTGTGATGCGGCGCGGGCGCCGTGAGTGCCTCGGCGATCGACTCGCGCAGCACCTCGGGGTCCACCGGCTCGTCGGAGAACGCGCGCACCGACCGTCGCAGCAGCAGTGCCTCGCGGCGGCCCTGTTCCATCGACTCCGCAGTGCCGAGCCAGAACAGGTCCTCCGGACCGCGGCGGATCAGCTTGTCGGCGACGGAACCGTCGTCGTCGAGCCTGATCCCACGGACCACCGCGACCGGCATGCCGCCGAGCTTGCCTTTCACGAGGTCGCCCGCGGCCGCGATCTCGTCGGCCACCGCGACCTCGGTGACCATCAATTCGTTGCCCTGACCGTCGACCGCGCCGGCATACGCGTGCAGGACCGGGACTCCCGACGCGCCGATCGCGACGTCGATCTGGCCGATCCGCCACGCGCGACCCATCGTGTCCGTCACGACCACCGCGACGTCGACACCGAGGCGGTCCCGGATCTGCTCGCGCAGCCTCCGGGCACTTCCGTCCGGATCCTCCGGCAGCAGGGCGAGTTCCGCGCCGTCGACGTTCGATCCGTCGATCCCCGACGCGGCCTGCACGATGCCCAACCGGTTCTCGGTGATGAGCGTGCGTCCCTTGCGGGCCACCACCCGCACCGCCTCCTGGTCGACCAGACGTCGACGCGCGGCGTCTCGTTCCTCGGGGTCGGTGGGCGACGCGACGATCCGGCCCTCGACCTTCGAGAAGACCTTGCTCGTGACGACGAGGACATCGCCGTCGGCCAGCCACGGTGCCGCGCCGACGATCGCCGCGGCCAGGTCGTCGCCCGGACGGAACTCGGGCAGCCCGGGGACCGGCAGGATCTCGATCGCGCGCCCCGCCCCGTGATCACGCACCGTCACGAGTTCACTACCGCGACATTCGTCGTTCACAAGTTCACTACCGCGACATTCGTCGTTCACAAGTTCACTACCCGACATTCGTCGTTCACAAGTTCACTACCGCGACACTCGTCGTTCACAAGTTCACTCCGGCCAGGTCGAATGCGGCACGGACCATCTCGGCGGTCGCATCGGGATCGGTCATGAGCAGCGGGACGCTGCGCACCTCGACACCGGGCACGTCGGCCTCGTCGGTGGAGTGGATCAGCCAGCCGTCGAGGATGCCCGTGCCGGACCGCGCGCCGTAGTGGCGGCCGATCGCCTCCGCCGAGGTCTCGACTCCGATCACCTCGAGGCACTCATCGGCCATGCCGCGCAACGGCTTTCCACCGATGATGGGGGAGAGGCCGACAACCTTGGCCTTCGTGGTCCGCAGCGCGCCGCGGATGCCGGGCACCGCCAGGATGGCGCCGATGCTGACGACCGGATTCGACGGTGCGAGCAGCACGACGTCCGCGGACTCGATCGCCTCGAGGACTCCGGGAGCCGGTTTCGCCTGTTCCGCACCGACATACGCAAAACTGTGCGTGGGAACCTGTGCGCGGTAACGGACCCACCACTCCTGGAAGTGGATCGCTCGCTGCTGCTCGCCGGTGGGGTTTTCGGGATCGGTTACGACGACATGTGTTTCGCTGCGATCGTCCGACACGGGTAACAGGGCCACGCCGGGCTTCCAGCGGTTGCACAGGGCCTCGGTGACCGCCGAGAGCGGGTAGCCGGCGCGCAGCRTCTGACTGCGGATGAGGTGTGTCGCGATGTCCCGGTCGCCCAGGCCGAACCAATCCGGCTGCGCACCGTACGCCGCGAGTTCCTCTTTCGCATTCCAAGTTTCGCCGATGTGGCCCCATCCGCGCTCGGGATCGATGCCGCCGCCGAGGGTGTACATGCAGGTGTCGAGGTCCGGGCAGATGCGCAGGCCGTGCATCCACACGTCGTCTCCGACATTGACCACCGCGGTGATCCGATGGTCGTTCGCAGGGCCGGAGTTCGCGTCTCCGGTGTCGAGGCCGCCGAGCAGACTTCGAACTCCCTGGAGGAAACGGGCCCCTCCGACGCCGCCAACCAATACAGTCACGTTCACAACTCGAAGCCTATGCGGTCCCGCCGCGTGCTGGTCGACGCCGTCTCATCGGCCGGGTTGTACCACGCTGTGCGACGGGCGGCGGATGGTAAACGACTTTTCGGTTTCAGCTTGACCCGACACGCCAGGGCATGTCTAATCACATGTATGTCATTCCAAGTTCGAGGGGCGAGTTCACTTGGAGCGGCCCTCGACTCGAACCATCGTTCGGGCGGTTGTCAGGACGGGTGTCGGGGTGGGAACGACAGCACGGAATTCGAGATCAATCGACATTTTCTGCGCTAATACAGGTGAGGAGGCGGAGCGATGCCCTATCAGCAATACGAGTTCGAAACTCCTCTGAGCGTGGTCGGCGACGAACCGCGGACCGATTCCGAAGCGGGCGCAGCAGTAGGCGTCAGCTACGACGAGTTCGAGCTCGGAGTGACAGTGCCGCAGCTCAGTCTGATCCCAGGTTTCGACGAGATGTTCGACTCCATCGAGGATCAGTGGCAGGACCGCGCGCTGTGCGCGCAGACCGATCCCGAGGCGTTCTTCCCTGAGAAGGGTGGATCCACCCGCGAGGCCAAGCGCATCTGCATGGGGTGCGAGGTGCGCGGGGAATGCCTCGAGTACGCGCTCGCCAATGACGAGCGATTCGGCATCTGGGGTGGGCTCTCCGAGCGGGAGCGCCGGCGCCTCAAGCGCGGAATCGTCTAGTTCGTCACTACTCGTCGGCCTCCGGGAGTTCGGGGTCGACAACGTCGGGGTCGACCCCGAGATACGTCGACACCTGCTCCACGAGCACGTCGTGAACCAGATCCTCGAGGTCGTGAGGATCCTTGGCGCGCAACTCGATCGGGCGCCGGAACAGCACGATACGTGCCCGCGTCGCGGTCCCGTGACGATCGATGCCGGCCGGAATGAGCCGCGACAGCGGCACCGGACCGTCCGCCACCACCTCCGGCGGCCAGTTCACCGAATCCGGATCGATCGCGCGTATCCGTGGCACGTCGTCCACCGCAATGTCGAGCTTCGTCAAGCGATCGTGCCAACGCGCGTCGATGGGCTCGAACGCGCCCAGAACCAGCTGATCGAACTTCTCTGCGCGCGTCCGCGCCGCCGGTAGATCCGGCGGAAACAATGGACCGCGGATTCCGCGACCTCGCCGCGCGACCGAACGTGACGTCAGCGGGCGGGGACGACGAGCTCTGGCCATGAAGGGGACATTACAGCGGTGCCCCGACATCCCCACCGCGTCACGTTCCGGCCCGCCCTCCGCATCACGTCTCGGTCGCGTCGGTGTGTCCGAGTAGGCCAACCGGACACATGGGGTTAGTCTCCTTCCTTGTGAGATCACTGCGTCGATGCTGCCGGCCTGGGTGCAAGAACCCTGCTGTCGCGACCTTGACGTACGTCTACTCCGATTCGACCGCTGTGGTCGGCCCGTTGGCCACCGTCGCCGAGCCCCATTCGTGGGATCTGTGCGAGACCCACGCATCGCGGATAACCGCCCCCAAGGGCTGGGAACTCGTGCGGTACGAGGGCGGATTCTCCTCCAGCACACCCGACGAGGACGACCTCACCGCGCTTGCGGAAGCGGTCCGGGAGGCCGGCCTCGGCGAGCGTCCCCGCAACGACGGATCCGCATCCGATTCGCGCTCCGGCGCAGCCTCTCCGTCGGCACCGCCCACCGCCCGCACCGGGCGTCGCGGGCACCTCCGGGTCTTACCCGACCCCGCGAACTGATCGGTTCCATCGGGGCTTCGGCCCGTGCCTGATCTGTCCTTTTCCTRCTCGACCTCGGCCGACGTATCCGGACATCTCGCTCAGGAAGCGCGGTTGGCCTGCTCCCCACTAGGCTCTGTGGGACGGCCAAGTCGAACCAACTCGGTCGGCGAACAAACCTCAGTGGACGAACTATGTGTCGCATCTACGAAAAGCAGGAGTAACCAGAAGTGGCTCGATCTGTCGAATCCGTGAATGCCGTGATCAAGGCCTACGACGTCCGTGGCGTCGTGGGAGAACAGATCGATACAGACTTCGTGCGTGACGTGGGCGCCTCGTTCGCCCGACTGGTGCGTGACGAGCAGTCCGGTGCCGAGGCCGTGACCCGGGTAGCGATCGGCCACGACATGCGTGAGTCGTCACCCGAACTGTCCCGTGCCTTCGCGGAGGGCGTCGTCGCGCAGGGCCTCGACGTGATCCACATCGGCCTGGCGTCCACCGACCAGCTGTACTTCGCGTCCGGAATCCTCGACTGCCCGGGTGCGATGTTCACCGCGAGCCACAACCCCGCCAAGTACAACGGCATCAAGCTGTGCCGCGCCGGTGCCAAGCCCGTCGGCCAGGACACCGGCCTCGGCGTGATCACGCGCGAGGTCGCCGAGGGCGTCCCCGCGTACGACGGTCCGGTCGGACAGGTCTCCGAGGAGGAGCTCCTCGACCAGTACGCCAGTTTTGTCCGCGGCCTGGTCGACCTTGCCGAGCTGCGGCCGCTGAAGATCGCCGTCGACGCCGGCAACGGCATGGGCGGACACACCGTCCCGGCCGTCTTCGGGCCGATGCCCGTCACCGTGCTTCCGCTGTACTTCGAGCTCGACGGCAGCTTCCCCAACCACGAGGCCAACCCCCTCGATCCCGCCAACCTGGTGGATCTGCAGGAACACGTGCGTGCCACGGGCGCGGACATCGGTCTGGCCTTCGACGGCGACGCCGACCGCTGCTTCGTCGTCGACGAGAAGGGCAACCCGGTCTCGCCGTCCGCGGTGACCGCGCTCGTCGCCGACCGCGAGCTCGCGAAGGAGCCCGGGGCCACGGTGATCCACAACCTGATCACGTCCCGTTTCGTGCCGGAACTGGTCGAGAAGCTCGGCGGCACCGCCGTGCGCACCCGCGTCGGTCACTCCTTCATCAAGCAGCAGATGGCCGAGACGGGTGCGGTGTTCGGCGGCGAGCACTCCGCCCACTACTACTTCCGTGACTTCTGGGGCGCCGATTCGGGCATGCTGGCGGCCCTGCACGTACTGGCGGCCCTCGGCGAACAGGATCGTCCGCTGTCGGAGCTGATGCAGTCGTACGAGGCCTACGCCGCGTCCGGGGAGATCAACTCGACGGTCGCCGACGCCGCCGAACGGACGGCCGCCGTCGTCGACCTCTTCGCGGACCGGACCGTCTCCGTCGATCGCCTGGACGGCGTCACGGTCGACCTCGGCGACGGGGCATGGTTCAACCTGCGCGCGTCCAACACCGAGCCGCTGCTGCGCCTCAACGTCGAGGCGCGCACGTCGGCCGATGTCGACGCTCTCGTTGCCGAGATCCTCGGAGCAGTCCGCGCCTAGTCATCGAATTGCTGGGATACTCGAGGCACCTGATCTCGTCGGGGAACAGGGACTCGGGGAAAGGGAGGTGAGTTCGTGATGACAGCTCCGTCGTCTCTGCTCGATCTCGATGACGCCGATGCTCTGCTGGCCGCCGACGTCGACGGCGTGCTCCGTTTCGCCGCGCTCGGCGGCGCTCAGATTCGTGCCACCCAAGCCGCCGTCGAGGAGGACGGGCTGGTCAGGCTGCGCGGCCTGCAGCCGCGCAGCATCGTGTTCGTCACCGGTGACGGAAGTGCGTCGCGGGCCGCCGAGATCGTCGTGGCGGCCCTCGGCGGCCGGACCGGCATGCCGCTGGTCGTCAGCGTCGGTGCGCCGCCGTGGGTCGGGCCACTCGACGTCCTGGTCGTCGCCGGTGACGACGCCGGCGATCCACGGCTCGTCGAGTCCGTGGACAGTGCGTTGCGCCGAGGCGCGGAAGTGGTCGTCGCCGCACCCGACGAGGGCCCCCTCCGTGCCGCCGGCGCGGGTCGTGCGACGGTCCTCCCGCCGCGGATCGCGGTTCCGGATCATCATGGCCTGCTGCGGTACCTCGCAGCGTTCCTCGCGGTGCTGATCGCGGTCGAGGGGGAACGGACCGCCAAGGTGTGCCCCGACCTGGGTCGGCTCGCGGACGCGGTCGACGAGGAGGCACTCCGCGACCACCCCCGCAACGAGGTCTTCCACAATCCGGCCAAATCCCTGGCGGCGCGCATGCAGGGCCGCCGGGTGGTCTTCAGCGGCGACACCCGCGCCACCACCCACCTCGCGCGCCACGGGAGCGAGACCCTGCTCCGCATGGGTGCGGGCGTGGCCGCGGCTGCGGAGCTGGCCGACGTCGTCTCCGGGGTGCGGAAGTTCTCGGCGGCGAATCCGGCTGCACCGGCCGGATACGACCCGTTCTTCCACGACGATCAGCTCGACGGCCCGCCACCGGGCGCGCCGCTGCGGGTGCTGGTGTTCGCCGCGGAGGCGAATCGGCCGCTCGTCGAGCGTCGCGTCGCGGCACTACCGGATGTCGACCTCGTCGTCGCGGAATCGGAAGCGGCGACGGCCGGTCCCCGATACGACGCGCCGCCCGGATCACCGGCCGATTCCCCGGCGGTGTCCGCGACTCGGACGGAGATCGAGCAGATAGCAGTACTCGTCGGTCGGCTCGAGATGAGCGCGGCCTACCTACGTTTGATCGGTGGTAACTAGTGCGCCAACTCGAAGGTGCGCTCCGGTCCTACGCCTGGGGGTCACGGACCGCGCTCGCGGAACTGTGCGGACGTCCGAGCCCCAGCGCACATCCGGAGGCAGAACTGTGGCTGGGAGCGCATCCCGGTGATCCCGCGCGAGTGATCGAGGACGGCGACAGCCGTTCCTTGCGCGACGTCGTCGACGACAACCCGGCCCGGGAACTGGGCGAGCGGAGCATCGCTGCGTTCGGGGAGCGGCTGCCCTTCCTGCTCAAGGTGCTCGCCGCCGACGAGCCGTTGTCCTTGCAGGCTCACCCGAGCGCCGAGCAGGCCCGCGAGGGCTTCGCGCGCGAGGAGGCGTCCGGTATCCCCGTCGACTCGGCGGAACGGAACTACCGCGACGCGAGCCACAAGCCCGAACTCGTCGTGGCGCTCACCCGGTTCGAGGCGCTCGCCGGCTTCCGTGATCCGCACCGGACGGTGCGCCTGCTGAGCGCCCTGAACGTGCCGGAGCTCGAGCCCTACGCGGGTCTGCTCGCCGGGCAGCCCGACCCGGACGGCCTGCGGGCCCTGTTCACGACGTGGATCACGTTGCCGCCGCACGCGCTCGCGGCTCTGCTGCCGGCGGTGCTCGACGGGTGCGTCGCGTACCTGTCGGCCACGGGGTCGGGGACGGCGGAGTTCGCACAGGAGGCGCGGACGGCGCTGGAGCTGAGCGAGGGCTATCCCGGGGACGCGGGGGTCATGGCGTCCCTGCTGCTCAACCGGGTGACCCTCGAGCCGGGGCAGGGACTCTTCCTGGACGCCGGCAACCTCCACGCCTACCTGCACGGGACCGCGGTGGAGATCATGGCGAACTCCGACAACGTGCTGCGCGGTGGCCTCACGCCCAAGCACGTCGACGTCCCGGAACTGTTGCGGGTGTTGGATTTCGAGTCGGTGGACGTTCCCGTTCTGACGTCGGTCGCGACCGGCCGGGTGGGGGAGTCGACGTACCGGACGCCGGCCCCGGAGTTCGTACTGTCCCGGATCGACCTCGATGCGTCGGGGGCGGGTCCGGACGCGGCCACCATGTTCGAACCGGACGGTCCGCAGATCCTGCTGTGCACGTCGGGTGCCGCGAAACTGGAGTGCGATTCGCAGTCGCTGATGCTCGAGCGGGGTGCAGCCGCGTGGATCTCCGCGTCGGACAACGCGGTTCACATTCAGGCATGTGCCGACGACACCCAGATCTTCCGTGCTGCCGTCGGCGATGTGACCCACTGAGTGCCCGTAGCGTGTGATCCACTCGAATTCGACGAGAGGAGAAGCCGGTGTCGGCTCACGGGGGCAAGAGGGCGATCCTCGCGGCACTGACCGCGAATGCGGGAATCGCGGTCGCCAAGTTCACTGGCTTCCTCATCACGGGGTCGTCCTCGATGCTGGCCGAATCGGTTCACTCGGTCGCCGATACGTCCAATCAGGGGCTGCTGCTGTTCGGTCAGAACCGTGCCGAGAAGCAGGCCGACCAGCTCCACCAGTTCGGCTACGGGCGCAACCGGTACTTCTACTCGTTCGTCGTGGCGCTCGTGCTGTTCACCCTCGGTTCGCTGTTCGCGATCTACGAGGGCATCCACAAGATCCAGCAACCGGAGGGCCTGTCGTCGCCGATGGTGGCGATCGTGATCCTGCTGGTCGCGATCGGACTCGAGTCGTACAGCTTCCTCACCGCGGTCAAGGAATCCCGCCCGCTGAAGGGGAAGGCGACCTGGTGGGGTTTCATCCGCACGTCGCGCACCCCCGAACTGCCGGTCGTACTGCTCGAGGACTCCGGTGCCCTCATCGGTCTGGTTCTCGCGCTCGGCGGCGTCGGGTTGACGATGGCCACCGGCGATCCGGTGTGGGACGGCGTCGGCACCCTCTGCATCGGTGCCCTGCTGGGCATCATCGCGATCGTGCTCATAGTCGAGATGAAGAGCCTGCTGATCGGTGAGGGCGCGACGCAGGACGAGGAGAACCGGATCCTGTCAGCGCTCGTCGACGGTGTCCGGATCGATCGTGTGATCCACTGCCGGACCCAGTATCTGGGGCCCGAGGAGATCCTGGTCGCGGCCAAGGTCGCGATCACGCCGGGCGCCGACATCGAGGACGTCGCGACCGCGATCGACGAGGCCGAAGCACGGGTACGGGCCGCGGTTCCGGCCGCTCGCCTGATCTATCTCGAACCCGACCTGTACCGCGCCACCGCGGGATAGCCGATCCGGAAACCGTGCTGCGGTCCGCGTCCGGGCATAGGCTGACGACCATCCCTACCTCCCGAGGAGTACGTGATGGTGACACCCGACCGGAAGGCGGCGAAGCCCCGCTCCGGGCTGTTTCGGACCAAGTCGATCGAACAGTCGATTCTCGAGACCGACGAACCGGAGACCAAACTCCGCAAGGACCTGACCGCGTGGGACCTGACGGTGTTCGGAGTCGCGGTCGTGATCGGCGCCGGCATCTTCACCTTGACGGCCCGCACCGCCGGCAACGTTGCGGGACCCTCGGTGTCGCTCGCGTTCGCCTTCGCCGCAGTCTCGTGCGCACTGGCCGCGCTGTGTTACGCCGAGTTCGCGTCGACCGTGCCCGTCGCGGGCAGTGCATATACCTTCTCGTACGCGACATTCGGTGAGTTCGTCGCGTGGATCATCGGCTGGGATCTCATCCTCGAGTTCGCGCTCGCGGCCTCGGTGGTTGCGAAGGGCTGGTCGCTGTATCTCGGTGAGGTCCTCGGAAGTGCCACGCCGATCGTGCATGTCGGGTCGCTGAAGATCGACTGGGGTGCGGTCCTGATCGTCGCGGTCATCACGGTGCTGTTGGCGACGGGCACGAAGTTGTCGTCGCGGGTCTCGGCGGTGATCACCGCGATCAAGGTGGCGGTCGTGCTCTTCGTGGTGGTGGTCGGGGCCTTCTTCATCAAGGCCTCCAACTACTCGCCCTACATTCCGCCGTCCGAGTCCGGCTCCACCGGGGAGGGCATCCACCAGTCGCTGTTCTCGTACGTCACGGGCGCCGGTGGCAGCACGTTCGGTTGGTACGGCCTGCTCGCCGCCGCCAGTCTGGTGTTCTTCGCGTTCATCGGTTTCGACGTGGTCGCGACCACCGCGGAGGAGACCAAGGATCCGCAGACCGCCTTGCCGCGAGGCATTCTCGGCTCGCTCGCGATCGTGACGGTGCTGTACGTGGCGGTCTCGCTCGTGCTCACCGGGATGGTGAACTACACCGAACTGGCGGGCGACAACTCCACGCTCGCGACGGCGTTCGCACTCAACGGAATGGACTGGGCCAAGAACCTCATCTCGTTCGGCGCGCTGGCGGGCCTCACGACGGTGGTGATGGTCCTGATGCTGGGGCAGACACGCGTGTTGTTCGCGATGTCCCGCGACGGCCTGATGCCCCGGTCGCTCGCGCCCACCGGCAAGCACGGGACGCCGGTGCGGATCACGGTGCTCGTCGGCGTCATCGTCGGACTCCTCGCGGCCTTCTTCCCGATCGGCACGCTCGAGGAGATGGTGAACATCGGCACGCTGTTCGCGTTCGTGTTGGTGTCGATCGGCGTCGTGGTGCTGCGGCGGACCCGTCCCGACCTGCCGCGCGGATTCCGGGTGCCCCTCGTGCCGCTGGTCCCGATCCTCGCGGTCATCGCGTGCGTGTGGCTCATGGTGAATCTGTCGGTAGAGACGTGGCTGCGGTTCGTCGTCTGGATGGCGATCGGCGTGGTCGTGTACTTCGCCTACAGTCGCCGGCACTCGATGCTGAGCATCCGTGCCCGTGCGGCGAAAAGCGACACCACCTGATCGTTTTACAAATCGACGTGATTGTCTAGACGTCATACGTATCGACGCGTATCGTCCATTTCATGGTGATCCTGCTCATAGTGGGCGGGCTCGTGGAAGGGGACGTCGATGGCGACGCATGCGACCGCGGACGCTGGGGTCTGGCGGGACAAGAAGCGTTATCTGTGGCTACTGGGGCTCATCCCGCCCACCGCGATCTTCCTGGCGCTGGGCTTGGTGTGGCTGACGAACCGGGTGGGTCTGGAGGCGGTGGCGCCCATCTGGTGGTGGATCGGTCCGCTGCTGGTGTACGTGCTACTGCCGATCCTCGACCTGGCCTTCGGTGCGGACGGGCAGAACCCGCCGGACGAGGTGATGGAGCAACTCGAGAACGACCGGTACTACCGCTGGTGTACCTACGCCTACATCCCGCTGCAGATCGTGACGGTGGTGGTCGCCTGTTACCTGTGGTCGGCCGACGATCTGAGCTGGCTCGGTATCGACGGCGGGCTGGGGCTGGTGTCGAAGATCGGCCTGGCCATCAGTGTCGGGTGTGTGGCCGGCATCGGAATCAACACCGCGCACGAGCTGGGGCACAAGAAGGACGATCTCGAGCGGTGGCTGTCGAAGATCACCCTCGCGCAGTCCTTCTACGGACACTTCTACATCGAGCACAACCGTGGCCATCACGTCCGGGTCGCAACGCCGGAGGATCCCGCGAGTTCCCGCCTGGGCGAAAGCTTCTGGGCCTTCCTGCCGCGCAGCGTTTGGGGGAGTCTGCGGTCGTCCTGGGCGCTGGAGAAGGTTCGTTTGGAACGGCTCGGCAAGGGGCCGTGGACGATTCGCAACGACGTCCTCAACGCCTGGTTGATGTCGGTCGTGCTCTTCGGCGCGATGATCGCGATCTTCGGTTGGGAGGTGGCCCCGTTCCTGTTGCTGCAGGCGGTGTTCGGATTCTCCCTGCTCGAGACGGTGAACTATCTCGAGCACTACGGCCTGCTCCGGCAGCGCACCGACAGTGGACGTTACGAGCGCTGCACGCCGGCGCACAGCTGGAACAGCGATCACATCTGCACCAACATCTTCCTCTACCACCTGCAGCGGCACAGCGATCACCACGCGAACCCGACACGGCGCTATCAGACGTTGCGCAGCATGGACATTGCGCCGAACCTGCCCAGCGGGTACGCGAGCATGATCATGCTCGCGTACGTGCCGCCGCTGTGGCGGGCGGTGATGGATCGCCGCGTGCTCGCGCACTACGACGGCGACGTCACGCGGGTCAACCTGCAGCCGGCCAAGCGTGAGAAGTTGCTGGCGCGGCACGGAGCGGGCGGAGGCCGGGCATGAGTGCGTTTCGGTGTCCCGTGTGCGGGTTCGTGTTCGACGAGTCCGTCGGCGCCCCGCGGGAGGGATTCCCGGCCGGCACGGCGTGGGATTCGGTGCCGGACGATTGGTGCTGCCCCGACTGCGGTGTCCGCGAGAAGATCGATTTCGAGCCCGTAGGAGGGTGATCGTGAACGAGTACAAGCTCTACCAGTGCGCACAGTGCGGATTCGAGTACGACGAGGCGGAGGGCTGGCCCGACGAGGGCATCGCCCCCGGCACGCGCTGGGGGGACATCCCCGACGACTGGCGTTGCCCGGACTGCGGGGCGGCGAAGGAGGACTTCTTCATGGTCGAGGTCGAGCGGAGCTGAGCCGTGTGCCGGTCGAGCGGAGCTGAGCCGTGTGCCGGTCGAGCGCAGCCGAGCAGTGTCACTAGGGTCGGTGGCATGACCGAGTCGCAACCCCGCGTGCCCTATCAGGAGGCCTCGCGGCTGCTGCTGCGCGAGTCGATCCTCGGCGCCGTCCACGACCTGCTGCTCGAGCGGGACTGGTCGAAGGTGACGATGACCGATGTCGCCGCGGTCGCCGGGATCAGTCGGCAGACGCTGTACAACGAGTTCGGGTCGCGTCAGGGGCTCGCGGAGGGGTATGCGCTGCAATTGGTCGACCGGTTCGTCGATGCGGTGGCGTCGGCGGTGTACGCGCACGTCGGGGATGCCCGCGCGGCCCTCGTGGACGGGTTCGCCGCGTTCTTCCAGGCGAGCGCCGAGGACCCGCTGGTGTGCTCGTTGCGGACCGGTGCCGCCAAACCGGACCTGCTGCGGATCGTCACGACCGACAGCGCCCCGCTCATCGAGCGGGCGTCGGGGCGTCTGGCGGAGACGTTCCGGCGGAGTTGGATTCAGGCGTCCGAGGCCGATTCGGTGATCTTGGCGCGGGGTGTCGTACGAGTCGCGCTGAGTTACGTTTCGATGCCTCCCGCGTCCGATGGTGACGATGCGCGTGACCTTGCCGCGCTGCTGGCCCCGTTCGTGGACGTCGTCGCACACGTGTGACGGGGTACGGCACGTCCCCGGGTGGGATCGGTACCCGATAACCTGGGTGTCATTCCAGACAGCGAACAGGAGAGACACATGACGTCCTCAGTTTCAGCGGCGCCCGTGGCCGAGCACCGTAACGGTATCGATTTCAAGGTGGCGGATCTGTCGCTCGCCGAGTTCGGACGCAAGGAGATCCGGCTGGCCGAGCACGAGATGCCGGGTCTGATGGCACTGCGTCGTGAGTACGCAGACGTGTTGCCGCTCAAGGGCGCTCGCGTGTCCGGCTCGCTGCACATGACCATCCAGACCGCGGTCCTGATCGAGACGCTGGTCGCTCTCGGTGCTGAAGTTCGATGGGCGTCGTGCAACATCTTCTCGACGCAGGATCACGCGGCCGCGGCCGTCGTCGTCGGCCCGCACGGCACCGTCGAGGAGCCCAAGGGCGTCCCCGTGTTCGCATGGAAGGGCGAGACCCTCGAGGAGTACTGGTGGGCGGCTGAGCAGATGCTCACATGGCCCGGTACCACCGCCAACATGATCCTCGACGACGGTGGTGACGCGACGATGCTGGTGCTGCGCGGTGCACAGTACGAGAAGGCCGGCGTCGTCCCGCCCACCGACGACGAGCACGACTCGGACGAGTACAAGGTGTTCCTGGCGCTGCTGCGCAAGTCGCTCGAGGCCGACGGCGGCAAGTGGACGGCCATCGCGGAGAACGTCAAGGGCGTCACCGAGGAGACCACCACCGGCGTGCTGCGGCTGTACCAGTTCGCCGCCGCGGGTGAGCTGGCGTTCCCGGCCATCAACGTCAACGACTCGGTCACCAAGAGCAAGTTCGACAACAAGTACGGCACCCGCCACTCGCTGCTCGACGGCATCAACCGCGGCACCGACGTGCTGATCGGTGGCAAGGCTGCGCTGGTGTGCGGCTACGGCGACGTCGGCAAGGGCTGCGCCGAGGCGCTGCGCGGCCAGGGCGCCCGCGTCACGGTCACCGAGGTCGACCCGATCAACGCCCTCCAGGCGCTGATGGACGGCTTCAACGTCAAGACCGTCGAGGAGTTCATCGGCGAGGCCGACATCGTGATCACCGCGACCGGCAACAAGGACATCATCTCCTTCGAGCACATGAAGCAGATGAAGCACCAGGCCATCCTCGGCAACATCGGTCACTTCGACAACGAGATCGACATGGCCGGCCTCGAGCGCGCCGCCGACGTCACCCGCGTCAACATCAAGCCGCAGGTCGACGAGTTCACCTTCGCCGACGGCCACAGCATCATCGTGCTGTCCGAGGGGCGCCTGCTGAACCTGGGCAACGCCACCGGCCACCCGTCGTTCGTGATGTCGAACTCGTTCGCGAACCAGACGATCGCGCAGATCGAGCTGTGGACCAAGCCGGACGAGTACGACAACGAGGTCTACCGCCTGCCCAAGCACCTCGACGAGAAGGTCGCGAAGATCCACGTCGAGGCGCTCGGTGGCTCGATCACCAAGCTGACCAAGGATCAGGCCGAGTACATCGGCGTCGACGTCGAGGGCCCGTWCAAGCCGGAGCACTACCGCTACTGACCCGAGTCGTAGGACCGCGTCGGTCGCACTGACGACGGTGGCCGGGGATCGTGACACGATCCCCGGCCACTGCTGTTCGCCCCGGATGATCCGGACAGCGCTGTGACGGCCCTCGCAGGGCCGGATCCGCGGGCGCGGCCGCGGGCACCGATAGGCTCGGCGATCGTGGGAACTCTGATCGCCCTGGAAGGGCTCGACGGTGCCGGCAAGCGGACACTGGTCGGAAAGGTCGTCACGCTGCTCGAGCAGGACGGTCTGACGGTCGCAACGCTGGATTTCCCGCGCTACGGTGCGTCGATCCATGCCGATCTCGCGTCGGAGGCGCTCAAGGGGGAGCACGGCGACCTGAGCGAGTCGGTCCACGCGATGGCGGTGATGTTCGCGCTCGACCGTGCCGGTGCCGCACCGCAACTGCGGGATCTGGTCGCCCGCCACGACGTGGTGATCCTGGACCGCTACGTCGCCTCCAACGCGGCGTACGGCGCGGCCCGGCTACACCAGCACGGGGACGGCGAGTTCGTCACCTGGATCGAAGAGCTCGAGTTCGACCGATTGGGTCTGCCACGGCCGGACCTGCAGATGTACCTCGACGTGCCCGTGGCGCTCGCGGAGGAACGGGCGCGTCGGCGCGAGGCCGCGGACAGTTCGCGCGCGCTGGACGCCTACGAGAAGGACAGCGGCCTGCAGGCTCGCACGGGGGAGGTGTACCGGGAGCTGGCCGCCGCGGACTGGAACTCGCCGTGGTTGTCCGTCGCGCCCGATGTGGATCCGGGCACTCTCGCCGATAAACTGGCACTCTTGCATAAGCGGCGCGGCGCGGCCCAGTAATACCGGGCGGTCCGTGACGGCAACATTGAGCGGCACGCCGCGGCAGTGAACGCGCCTTTCCGCATTTAGCAGCCTCAGAGATGTAACGATAGGGATATGAAGCCAAGGATTCTGGTTGTCGACGATGACACGGCGCTCGCCGAGATGCTCACCATCGTGCTCCGCGGTGAGGGATTCGAACCCTTCGTGGTCGGTGACGGCAGCCAGGCGTTGTCGGCCGTTCGTGAGACCCGACCGGATCTGGTGCTCCTCGACCTCATGCTGCCGGGCATGAACGGTATCGACGTGTGCCGGGTGCTGCGGGCCGAATCGGGTGTCCCGATCGTCATGCTCACCGCCAAGACGGACACGGTCGACGTCGTCCTGGGCCTCGAGTCCGGCGCGGACGACTACATCATGAAGCCGTTCAAGCCGAAGGAACTGGTTGCCCGGGTGCGCGCTCGCCTGCGCCGCACGGAGGAGGAGCCGGCCGAGGTCCTGAGCATCGGCGACATCATGATCGATGTGCCGGCGCACAAGGTGACCCGCGACAACGCGCTCATCTCGCTCACGCCGCTCGAGTTCGACCTGCTGGTCGCCCTCGCACGCAAGCCGCGGCAGGTGTTCACCCGTGAGGTCCTGCTCGAGCAGGTCTGGGGATACCGTCACGCGGCGGACACCCGACTGGTGAACGTGCACGTGCAGCGTCTGCGCGCCAAGGTCGAGAAGGATCCCGAGAATCCCGAGGTGGTGCTTACCGTCAGGGGGGTCGGCTACAAGGCCGGACCGCCGTGATCGGTGCCCGCCGGAACCGGCGGCGAGCCAGCCGGGCTTTCTCGCCGCTGATCCGCTGGTGTCGAGCGTGCGGCAACTGGCTTGCCCACGCATGGCGCCGGTCTTTGCAGCTCCGCGTCGTCGTGTCGACGTTGTCGCTGTCGCTGATCGTGATCACGATTCTGGGTGTGGTGTTGACCAGCCAGATCACCGATCGGCTCCTCGAGGCGAAGATCACCGCCGCCACCGAGGAACTCGATCGTGCGCGCAGCACGGTCGAGGCGCAGCTCTCCGGCGCCGACGACAGCGGCTCGCTCCAGGTGCGGCTCGACGCTGCCCGCCTGGCGCTCACGAACCGCCAGCCCGACGGTGGTCAGACGTCCGGATCCGCAGGTACCTTCGATCCGGTGCTCATCGTGCCAGGGGACGGCCCACGGGAACCGACCACGAGCGGGCCGGCGAACCAGATCCCGGCGAGCCTGCGCGACTTCGTTCGCGCCAACCAGATCAGCTACCAGTTCGCGACGGTGTCCGACCCCAACGGGTACTCGGGTCCGGCGCTGATCATCGGCAGCCCCACGGCGTCGGACATCTCGACTCTCGAGCTGTACCTCGTGTTCCCCCTCGCCAGCGAGGACCGCAGCCTGTCCCTGGTGCGGGGCACGATGCTGATCGGTGGTGCGGTGCTGGCGGTGCTGCTCGCCGCGATCTCCATGCTCGTCGCACGCCAGGTCGTCATGCCGATCCGGTCGGCGTCCCGGATCGCGGTGCGGTTCGCGGACGGCCGGCTCAAGGAACGCATGCCGGTTCGCGGCGAGGACGACATGGCCCGGCTCGCGATGTCGTTCAACGAGATGGCCGAGAGTCTGTCGAAGCAGATCACGCAGCTCGAGGAGTTCGGCAATCTGCAGAAACGGTTCACGTCGGACGTGAGCCACGAGCTGCGCACCCCGCTCACCACGGTCCGGATGGCCGCGGACCTGATCCACGACAGCAGCGACGAGCTCGACCCCATCCTGAAGCGGTCGTCCGAGCTGCTCGTCGCGGAGCTGGACCGGTTCGAGAGCCTGCTCGGGGACCTGCTCGAGATCTCCCGGCACGACGCCGGTGTCGCGGAGCTGGCGGCCGAACAACTGGACCTGCGGATGTGTGCGCGTGCGGCGGTCTCGACCGTTCGCCACCTCGCGAAGGAGACCTCGACGGAACTGATCGTGGATCTGCCGGACGAGGCAGTGATCGCGGAGGTCGATCCGCGCCGTGTGGAGCGCATCCTGCGGAACCTGCTCGCGAACGCGATCGACCACGGCGAGGGCAAGCCCGTCCTGTTGCGGTTGCGGGCCGACGACGACGCGGCCGCCTTCATCGTCCGCGACCAGGGTGTGGGACTGCGCCCTGGGGAGGAGAAGTTGGTGTTCAACCGGTTCTGGCGGTCGGACCCGTCCCGCGTCCGGCGTTCCGGCGGAACCGGGCTGGGCCTGGCGATCAGCGTGGAGGACGCGAACCTGCACAACGGCACGCTCGAGGCGTGGGGCGAACCCGGCGAGGGCGCGTGCTTCCGCCTGACGTTGCCGCGTGTGCGCGGGCGCAAGGTCACCCGGAGCCCGCTCCCGCTGAAGCCGTCGACCAAGAAGCTCGTCCAGGGACAACCGCTGCCTCCGACCAAGCCCGAACCTGAGCCCGCGGCCGCGTCGTCGGCCGGTGACGAGATGGCGCCCGCCGGGTCGGGCGCTGCCCAGTCGGCGACGCAGCCGGTTGAGCGGCCTCCCCGGCAGCTGGACCCGGACGAGTCCCCGACGGTGCCCCGGGTGCGGGAGCGTGAGTCGTGACCGGCATTCGGGTGCGCCACGGCAGGCGCTCCCGGACGCTAGTGGCCGCGGCGTCGCTGGCCGCGCTGCTGCTCGGCACGGCGGGCTGTGCGAATCTGCCGGACTCGTCGACACCGCAGGCGATCGGGACCATCGAGCGTGCGCCGGTCAGTACGAGCGTGGAGGCCCCGGCGCCCGGACGCGAGCCGGATCTGCTGTTGCGGGATTTCGTCAAAGCCAGCACCGACCCGGCCAATCGGCATCTTGCCGCCCGGCAGTACCTGACCAAGGACATGTCGGCGCGGTGGGACGATGCCGCGAGCGCGACGATCGTCGACAAGATCGATCTCATCCTCGAGTCACGCACCGCCGACCGCGCGGTCTACACGATTCGCGCCAACCGGGTGGGCCAGCTCGAACCGGGCGGTTTGTACCAGGCGCAGGAGGGCACGTTCGAGGCCAAGTTCAGCTGGGCCAAGGTGGACGGTGAATGGCGGATCGACGATCTGCCCAACGGCGTGATCATGGACCGTCCCCAGTTCCTCAATTCGTATCAGCGCAAATCGTTGTACTTCCTCGATCCGACGGCTCAGACGGTCGTCCCCGACCCTCGCTGGATCGCGGCGAGCCCGGACCAGATGGTCACGCAGCTGATCGGTCTCCTCATCGACGGTCCCAAACCGTCGCTGGCCGGTGCGGTGCGAAACGAACTGGGTTCGGGGGTCTCCGTGCTCGGCACCATCACCAAGGCCGACGGCCGAGCCTCCCAGGTCGGGGTGGGGCTGGGCGGTGTGAGCGTCGACTTCCAGGGCCTCGGGCGGATGAACACGCAGTCGCGCGAACTCCTTGCCGCGCAGGTGGTCTGGACGTTGGCAAACGCCGACGTCTCCGGTCCGTACGTCCTGTTGGCCGACGGCCAGCCGCTCGACGAGCGGTACCCCGAAGGATGGACGACGGCGGACGTGGCGTCGCTCAATCCGCTCGCGACGACCAGCGCGACCGTCGGCCTCCACGCGCTGCGCGGCGGCGGGCTGGCCTCCGTGAACGACGGGGTCGTCGCGCCGGTCCCCGGGTACTTCGGTGCGTCGGACAATCTCCGGTCGATCGCGTTGTCGCGGGACGGCACGCTCACGGCCGCGGTGGCCGAGACACGCCGGCCGGCGCCGGAGCCGCAGACCGCGCTGGTCGTGGGGACCTACGACGGAAACGTGGCGACCGCGCTCGAGGCGCAGTCGATCACCCGGCCGTCGTGGGCGTTCGACGGCTCCACCGTGTGGGCCGCCGTCAACGGCTCGACCGTCGTGCGGGTGGTTCGCGAGACCGGAACGGGAAAGCTCACGACGATGAACGTCGAGACCGGCGCGATCAATGCGATCGGCGGGCCGATCACCGAGCTGCGGCTGTCCCGCGACGGGGTCCGGGCGGCGTTGATCGTCGACGGCAAGGTCTATGTGGCGACGGTGATGCAGCAGCCGGACGGCGAGTTCTCGCTCACCAATCCACGCGCCATCGCGCACGGTCTCGGCAGTCCCGCGGTGTCGCTCGACTGGAGCACCGGGGACACGGTGGTCGTGGCCCGTTCGGGTTCGGACGTGCCGGTCGTGCAGCTGGCCGTCGACGGTTCGCGGATGGACTCGCTGCCGAGCCGCAACCTCACCTCGCCGGTGGTGGCGGTGGACGCGTCGTCGACCACCGAGTTCGTCGCGGACTCGCGAGCGGTGTTCCAGCTCAACAACAACGACCCGGCCGGCGACCGGTACTGGCGTGAGGTTCCGGGCCTGACCGGGACGAATGCGGTCCCGGTGCTGCCGGGCTGACCCCGCCGCCGTCGGTGCTCGAGGGTGTCTGCCGGTGCCTGTCGGCGCTTGTCGGGGGCACGGGGCACACTCCCGGCATGCGCGCGCTCCTCGACCTGGTCCTCCCCGCCGAGTGCGGGGGTTGCGGTGAACCCGGTTCGGGGTGGTGCGACCGGTGCAGGCGCACCCTGTCCGACGACCCGGTGGCGGTGCATCCTCGGGTGGATCCCGGCGTCCCGGTGTGGGCGCTGGGACCGTATGCGGGTCCACGGCGGCGTGCGGTGATCGCGGCGAAGGAACGGGGTCGGCGAGATCTCGCAGCCCCGCTGGGCGCTGCGCTCGCGGACGCGGTCGACACGCTGCGGCGCTGGGGCGAGTTGGATCCGCCGCAGCTGGCGCCGCTGGTGCTCGTTCCGGCCCCGACGCGGGCCCGCACGGCGCGCACCCGTGGTGGAGACCCGGTGCTGCGGTCCACGCAGGCCGCCGCGCGTCTGCTGGAGACCGGTTGCCACGTCTGTCCGGCGCTGTCGATGCGACGTGGTGTGCGTGACTCCGTCGGGCTGTCGGCGGCGCAGCGGCAGGACAATCTGGCGGGCCGGATTTGCGTGTCCGCTTCCCGTCGCGACGAGATCGTCAGGCTCGGTTGCATGGGTGCCGAGGTCGTTCTCGTGGACGACGTCGTCACCACCGGGGCAACCTCGGCGGAGGCGGTTCGGGTTCTCGAATCGGAAGGTGTGCAGGTCGGGGCGGTATTGGTTGTCGCCGCGGCCTGATCGGACAATTCCGGCGGCGATCCCGGGCGGATATCGCGACGGCTTCCGGAGGCTTGCGCGGTCCGTCCGAGTCCTTCCGGGGGCTTCTCTGGGCGCGACGAATTCGCGGGATCGGGACAGATGTCACAGACGACACACCGGTGAAATATGGCTGAACAGTGGCACACGGAGCGGTTACGTACTAGCGTCGCGTTCACACCCGAAGTCACAGGTGGGAGGTGATATTTCACGTTCTGAGCCGGGTGGTTCCCCGCCCGGTCGAGATCGAACTCGCCGGTCTCCATCAATGTGAGCCGGCCGTTTATCGGGAGGTACGAGTGACGACCCCTACGCAAGCCTCGGTTTTCGTCGACGAAGACACCGCAAACGCGGAGGCTCCAAGTACTACGGGCGCGAACAACGCCGAAATCGTCGTCAAAGGACGCAACGTGGAAGTGCCGGATCATTTCCGGGTCTACGTTTCCGAGAAGCTCGCACGACTCGAGCGTTTCGATCCCACCATCTTCCACTTCGACGTGGAACTCCAGCACGAACGTAATCGCCGACAGGCGAAGAGTTGCCAGCGAGTCGAGATCACGGCTCGCGGCAAGGGCCCTGTCGCCCGCGCCGAAGCGAGCGCGGACAGTTTCTACGCGGCATTCGAATCCGTGACTGCCAAACTGGAAAGTCGATTGCGTCGAACCAAGGATCGCCGCAAGGTCCACTACGGAGAGAAGACTCCCGTCTCCGTCGCGCAGGCTACAGCCGCGCTGGCACAGGACGACTCGCTGGCGATCGATCGCGATTTGTCCCTGGACGGCGAGGCTCCGCCCGGTCCGGGTCAGATCGTGCGCACGAAGGTCCACTCCGCCGAGCCGATGACCGTCGACGACGCGCTGTACGAGATGGAGCTGGTCGGGCACGACTTCTATCTGTTCCACKACAAGGAGACCGATCGGCCTTCTGTCGTGTATCGACGCCACGCGTTCGACTACGGGTTGATACGTCTGGCGTGACGTCGCGGACGGTCGGTCTACTCGCCCGACCGTGATTGCGCATACCATGGGATCCGGCTGGGGTCACCCGACCTCGGCCGGATTCCGTTTGTCATTACCTGACACCGAGGATTGAGGACAAAGAGGACCGTGCCGTCACTGTCGCTATCGAAGCTGCTCCGTGTAGGTGAAGGTCGCATGGTCAAGCGGCTCAAGCACATCGCCGACCATGTCTCCTCCCTCTCTCCCGAGGTCGAGAAGCTGTCCGACGAACAACTCCGGGCCAAGACCGACGAATTCCGGAAGCGTTACGCCGACGGCGAGACGCTCGACGAGATGCTGCCCGAGGCATTCTCCGTGGCCCGGGAGGCCGCGAGCCGCGTGCTCGGCCAGCGCCACTTCGACGTCCAGGTCATGGGTGGCGCGGCGCTGCACTTCGGCAACGTCGCCGAGATGAAGACCGGCGAGGGCAAGACCCTGACCTGTGTGCTGCCGGCGTACCTCAATGCGATCTCCAGTGACGGCGTGCACGTCGTCACCGTCAACGACTACCTCGCCAAGCGCGACTCGGAGTGGATGGGCCGTGTCCACCGCTTCCTGGGTCTCGAGGTCGACGTGATCCTGTCCGGGATGACTCCCGCGCAGCGTCGCAAGGCGTACGCCGCCGACATCACCTACGGCACCAACAACGAGTTCGGTTTCGACTACCTGCGCGACAACATGACGCACAGCCTCGACGACCTTGTCCAGCGTGGCCACAACTTCGCCGTCGTCGACGAGGTCGACTCGATCCTCATCGACGAGGCCCGCACCCCGCTCATCATCTCGGGTCCGGCCGACGCGTCCAGCAAGTGGTACAGCGAGTTCGCGCGGATCGCGCCGCTGCTCAAGAAGGACGTCCACTACGAGGTCGACATCCGCAAGCGCACCATCGGCGTGCACGAGGCCGGTGTGGAGTTCGTCGAGGACCAGCTCGGTATCGACAACCTGTACGAGGCCGCGAACTCGCCGCTGGTGAGCTACCTCAACAACGCCATCAAGGCGAAGGAGCTCTACCAGCGGGACAAGGACTACATCGTCCGCGACGGCGAGGTCATCATCGTCGACGAGTTCACCGGCCGTGTGCTGGTGGGCCGCCGCTACAACGAGGGCATGCACCAGGCGMTCGARGCCAAGGAGAAGGTCGAGATCAAGGCCGAGAACCAGACCCTCGCCWCGATCACGYTSCAGAACTACTTCCGCCTGTACGACCGGCTGTCGGGCATGACCGGTACGGCCGAGACCGAGGCCGCCGAGCTGCACCAGACCTACGGCCTGGGCGTCATCCCGATCCCGACCAACCGTCCGCTGATCCGTGTCGACAACGGCGACCTGATCTACAAGAGCGAAGAGGCCAAGTTCGACGCCGTCGTCGACGATGTCGTCGAGCGGCACCAGAACGGCCAGCCGGTCCTGATCGGTACCACCAGCGTCGAGCGCTCGGAATACCTGTCGAAGCAGTTCACCAAGCGCGGCGTGGTCCACAGCGTGCTCAACGCCAAGTTCCACGAGCAGGAGGCGACGATCGTCGCCGAGGCCGGACGCTCCGGCGCCGTGACCGTGGCGACCAACATGGCGGGTCGTGGCACCGACGTCGTGCTGGGCGGCAACCCCGACATCATCGCCGACCTGGTGCTGCGCAAGCAGGGCCTCGACCCGGTGCACAACCCGGACGAGTACGAGGCGGCGTGGGAGGGCGTCCTCGACAAGGTCAAGGCCGAGGTCAAGGCGGACGCGGAGAAGGTTCGCGCCGCCGGCGGCCTGTACGTGCTCGGCACCGAGCGGCACGAGTCGCGTCGTATCGACAACCAGCTGCGTGGTCGTTCCGGCCGTCAGGGCGATCCCGGTGAGTCGCGCTTCTACCTGTCGCTCGGCGACGAACTGATGCGGCGCTTCAACGGTGCGGCGCTCGAGTCGATCATGACGCGCCTGAACCTGCCCGACGACGTCCCGATCGAGGCCAAGATGGTCTCGAAGGCGATCAAGAGCGCACAGACGCAGGTCGAGCAGCAGAACTTCGAGATCCGCAAGAACGTCCTCAAGTACGACGAGGTGATGAACCAGCAGCGCACCGTCATCTACGAGGAGCGCCGCCGCATCCTCGAAGGCGAGGATCTCGAGGGCCAGGTCGA
Source organism: Rhodococcus sp. TAF43 (assembly GCF_052113525.1). Lineage (NCBI taxonomy): Bacteria > Bacillati > Actinomycetota > Actinomycetes > Mycobacteriales > Nocardiaceae > Rhodococcus > Rhodococcus sp. TAF43. The sequence goes on along the minus strand of NZ_JBFRDL010000006.1, from coordinate 88,054 downwards.
GTCGATGATCACGGACGTGGTCACCGCGTACGTCAACGGCGCCACCGCCGAGGGGTATGTCGAGGACTGGGATCTGGACCAGCTCTGGACGGCCCTGAAGACGCTGTACCCGGTCGGAATCGACTACAAGGAGCTCGTAGGCGCGGCCGAGGCCGGGGAGTCGGACCTGGGCCGGGAGGAGCTGCTCGAGGCGTTGCTGGAGGACGCCAGGGACGCGTACGCCAAGCGTGAGCAGCAGATTGACGAGATCGCCGGCGCGAACGGAATGCGTGAGCTCGAACGCCGCGTGCTGCTGTCCGTGCTGGACCGCAAGTGGCGTGAGCACCTCTACGAGATGGACTACCTCAAGGAGGGCATCGGCCTGCGCGCGATGGCGCAGCGCGATCCGCTGGTCGAGTACCAGCGCGAGGGCTACGACATGTTCATCGCGATGCTCGAAGGCCTCAAGGAAGAGTCCGTCGGGTTCCTGTTCAACCTCCAGGTGGAGGCCGGCACCCCGCAGGGCGGCGGCTCCCCGGTGAGCGTCACCGCGGCCTCGGCGGCAGCCACCGCGGGTGGCGGGCCCTCGCTCGCCAAGCAGCAGGCGCAGCCGCTCCCGTCCCAGCAGGCAGCCCAGGACGCGGCCCGTTCGGCGGCCCCGTCAGCGCTCAAGGCGAAGGGGCTCGACGAGATGCAGCCGCGTGGGCTCACCTTCTCCGGTCCCGCCGAAGACGGTAGCGCCCAGGTCAGTCGCTCTGCGGACGAGCAGGACGGGGCCCCGGGCACGCGCCGCGAGCGCCGCGAGGCCGCCCGCCAGGATTCGAAGGCGAAGAAGGCCCCGCGCTCCAAGCGCAAGCGCTGACGCTGACCTCAGGCGATTCGCAGTGACGTGATCGCCCAACCGGCCGGGTGTCTGCTGTTGCCGCGTTCGATACGCGCGGCAACAGCGAACACCCGGCCGCCGCGGTTGTAGGTGCCGAACACCTCGAACGCCTCGAACACCTCGGTCGCGGCCGTGTGGACCCGTTGCACGCGGACGCGCGCGAGGGTGGCCGTACCCAGTCGGCTGCCGACCGGGGCCGACCGCACGAGCGCGTGGACGAGATCCAGCACGGTCGGGGTGACGATCGAGCGCAGCTGGGCCGGGGCGCGGCGGCGGTCGAGGACCTCGAGGGTCAGGCGCAGCGCGCTCTCCGCGAACTGTCGCGCGTCGGGCGACGCGACCGAATCCGGTGCCGCGGACGGGGCGCGGCGTGGTGACCGGCCGTCGTGGGGTGAGCGCTGTGCGGACCGGACGGATGCGGACCGCGGCGCAGGCGAGCACGCCGAAGAGCCCGGGGCATCGGATGTCGGTGGTTCGAACTGCGGTGCACGGGACAGGAACCGGTGCGGTGCGGACATGATCTGGCCTCTCCGGTATCGCGCGGTCGCCGGGAAGCGGCGGGAGCCGATACGCAATGTCGACAGGTGCTGCTACAGGTCGACTCCGCGGAGAGGTACGGAATCTGGCGGACAGCATGGCACGTTCGATTCCGAAAAGCGAGGGGGTGCGCGCGATCGGTTTCGGTCCGACTCGTGTTGTCCGTGTCGCCTGTGTCGCCAGCGGGGGCGGCGAGTTCTAGGGTGAGCGTGTGCGCGGACTGGTGTTGGACTTCGGCGGGGTGCTGGCGGGTCCCGGCGCGGACGCGGACCTGATGGCCCGCGTCGTGGGTGACGCGCGTCGACGGGGAATCCGCACCGCGATCCTCAGCAACGATCCCGGCGGTCCGGGGGCACAGGGACTGCGCGACCTGGCGGGCCCGTTCGTGGACGAGGTCGTGCTGTCCGGTGACGTGGGAATGGCGAAGCCGAACCGGCGGATCTACGAATTGACCGCGGCTCGGCTCGGGCTCGATCCCCTCGAGTGCGTCTTCGTCGACGACCTCGTGGGGAACGTGCGCGCGGCGGCCGCGGCGGGCATGGTGGGGGTGCACCACGTCGACCCGTCGGCGGCGGTGGAAGAGATTGCGATTCTTCTCGATTCGGGAATCTGCCCGGAATCGGACGGTGGGGATCCGGCGGGCGAGGATCTCCGGGGCAGGGGGCGATAGGTGGCCAGGGCGACCAGACTGACGACGCAGGACGCGTCGTTCTACTTTCTCGACGCGAGCAACACGCCGATGCATCTGGGTTCACTCGCGATCCTCCAGCTACCCGAGTCGGGTCTCGAGTTCGAGGCCGTGCTCCGGCTGATCGAGAGTCGCCTGCACCTGGTGCCGCGGTATCGGCAGAAGGTTCGGGAGGTCGCGTTCGGGCTGGCCCGGCCGGTGTGGGTCGACGACCCGGACTTCGACATCACCTACCACGTCCGACGCTCCGCGGTGCCGTCTCCGGGAACGGACGAACAGCTGCACGACCTGGTGGCGCGACTGGTCTCGCGGCCGTTGGACACGACTCGGCCGCTGTGGGAGATGTACGTCGTCGAAGGATTGGCCGACAACCGGTGTGCGGTGTTCACGAAGTCGCATTCGGCGTTGGTCGACGGCGAGACGGCCCTCGAGATGAGTCAGGTGATCCTCGACGAGGACGCCGCGCCCGTGGTCGCGAGTGACGATCTGTGGATGCCGGAGCCGGCGCCGGGGGAGCCGGCGCTGGTCGCCGCGGCCCTCGCCCAACTCGTCTCCCGGCCCGGCGATGGGTTTGCAACCCTGCGAATGACGTTGGGGGACATGGCATCGGTAGTGGACGAGGCGGTCGACGTGGTCGGCAAGCTCGCCACCCTGGCGCGCACGGCGGCGCAGCCGGCGCCGTCGAGCCCGCTGAATGCCCCGATCTCCCGCAACCGCCGGTTCGCCGTGGCGCGCACCGATCTCGAGCGCTACCGCAAGATCCGCGCCCGCTACGGATGCTCGATCAACGACGTGGTCCTGACCGTGGTCGCGGGTGCGATGCGGAATTGGCTCCTGGCCCGCGGTGAGCCGGTATCGGAGGCCACCACCCTGCGCGTGCTGGCCCCGATGTCCATCTGCGAGGCGCGACCGGGTACCAACGGTGCGAGCGTGATCGACGTGTGCGACGACGGCGAGGTCGGTGCGCCGCACGGTCGGACGTCGTCGTTCCTGGTGGATCTGCCGGTCGGTGAGCCCAATCCGGTCGTCCGGCTCTCACACGTCGCGCACGCGACGGAGGCGTTCGGGCGGCAGAGTCGGCCGGTGACGGCCCGGACGATGATCCGGTTGTCCGGGTTCGCGCCCGCGTCCCTGCACGCCCGCGGCGCCCGGGCGGCGAGCAGCCTGTCGCAGCGGATGTTCAACCTCATGGTCACCAACGCGCCGGGACCGCAGATCCCGCTCTATCTGGCCGGGATGCGGATGGTCGAGATGTATCCCGTGTCGCCGCTGCTGAAGAATCAGACCCTGAGCATTGCGTTGACGTCGTACGACGGCCACGTCTACTACGGTTTGAATGCGGATCGCGACGCCATGGCCGACGTGGATGTGGTCGCCGCGTCGTTGCACGAGTCTCTCGAGGAGTTGGTGGAAGCCAGTGGCTGAGTCGGAATCGCGGTCGGTACGGACGCAAGTGACCGGAGGTCGGGCGTGAGGGTCTACATTCCCGCGACCATCCCGATGCTGCGGCAACTGGTTGCCGAGCGGGAGTTCTCCCCGGTGAGCCGGACCGCGTTCGCGGTCACGCCGGCACTGCGGGAGGCGTACAACTCCGGCGACGACGAGGAGCTCGCCGAGGTGGCGATGGCGGAGGCCGCGCGGGCATCGCTGCGGTTGATCGCGGCCGCCACGCCGGACGAGGACGAGCGCGAGGGCGGTGACGGCGGCGAGGCTGGCGAGGTCGCGCCCATGTCGCGCCGCGCGGTGATCGCGGCCGACGTCGACGACGTCAAGCTGCGCCCCGATCTCGACGACGCGGTGGTCCGTCTGGCCGACGTTCTCACGCTGTCCCAGGTCGCGTCGGTGCACGTCGATCTGGCGGAGGCGGAGTCCGACATCGCGAAGGCCGCGCAGGTGGTCGACGCTGCCGATCTCGGCGACCCGGACGCGGAGTTCGTGCTCGGCGACGCAGAGGATCACGAGCTCGCGTGGTACGCGACGCAGGAGTTGCCGTTCCTGCTCGAGCTACTCTGACCGGCGGCGGACCCGCCCGACGAGTCGTTAGCGCGCCTTACTACTCGGCCGTAACTTACGCCACCGTAGCCTCATGCCCTACGCTGGCCGTACGCTCGAAGTGCGAGATGGAGGTCGGATGGGACTGAAGAGCTGGATCGAGGCGCCGGCGGCAAGGGTCGCAGGCTCGAACCGGTCCGTGGCGAACGTGGTGCGCGGTGCCGTCACCCGGTTGACCACGCCGTTGCTTCCCGACGACTACCTGCACCTGGTGAACCCCTTGTGGTCCGCGCGTGAACTGCGCGGACGCATCGTCGAGGTCCGGCCCGAGACGGCCGATTCGGCGACGCTGGTGATCAAGCCGGGGTGGGGCTTCGACTTCGCATACCAGCCCGGTCAGTACGTCGGCATCGGCATCCACGTTGACGGACGGTGGCACTGGCGGTCCTACTCGCTCACGTCGGCTCCCAATGTCGACCACAAGCTGATCTCGATCACCGTGAAGGCGATGCCCGAGGGCTTCCTGTCGAGTCACCTGGTGACGGGTGTGCCGTCGGGGACGATCGTGCGCCTGGCCGCGCCGACCGGAAACTTCGCGTTGCCGGAGCCGCCGCCGGAGAAGATCCTGTTCCTCACCGCGGGCAGTGGCATCACCCCGGTGATGTCGATGCTGCGGACGATGAGCCGGCGCGGGGAACTGCCCGACGTCGTCCACATCCACTCGGCACCCACCGAGGACGCGGTCATGTTCGGCGACGAGCTCGCGGAGCTGCAGAAGGACTACCCGTCGTTCGGTTGCCACGTCCGGCACACGCGGTCCGAGGGCAAGTTCGCGCTGTCCGAGCTGGACGAGGTGTGCCCGGACTGGCGCGAGCGACAGACGTGGGCGTGTGGGCCCCTCGGGATGCTCGATGACATCGAGAAGACCTGGGAGCAGGAGGGCATCACGCCGAACCTGCACCTGGAGCGGTTCGCCGTGTCCCGGGCCGATCTGTCCGGCGAGGGCGGCACCGTCACGTTCGACCGGTCGGAGAAGTCGATCGAGGTGGACGGCGCCACCACACTGCTCGAGGCGGGCGAGAAGGCCGGCGTGCTGATGCCGTTCGGCTGCCGCATGGGTATCTGCCAGACCTGCGTGGTCCCGCTCGCATCGGGTCACGCCGTGGACCTGCGCAACGGTAAGGAACATGCCGAGGGGGAGCGCATCCAGACCTGCATCTCGGCCGCGGCCGGCGATTGCACGCTCGAGGTCTGAGGTCTCGTGTGATCCGGACGGCAGCCGGGCCGACAGGTGTCCGGTTTCCCGTATCGTTGTACCCAGTGCCTGTGCGGTACCCAGTGCCTTGCGTCGATGGCCGACGCCGGTGATCTGATCTATATATCCAACGGAGGACCTCGGTGGCCATCACGGACATCAAAGAGTTCGCCCACCTCACCGACGCCGATATCGAAGCCCTCGGGCGAGAATTGGATGCGATTCGTCGCGATGTCGAGGAGTCTCGGGGCGTACGGGATGCCCGCTACATTCGGAGCACGATCCGGCTGCAGCGTTCCCTCGAGCTGGGCGGACGGGCGGTCCTGTTCGGCAGCCGTCATCGGCCGGCCTGGGTGGTGGGGACGACGCTGCTCACGCTCGCCAAGTGCATCGAGAACATGGAACTCGGGCACAACGTCACCCACGGCCAGTGGGACTGGATGAACGATCCGGAGATCCACTCCACGACGTGGGAGTGGGACATGACGGGTCCCTCGGAACACTGGAAGCGCGCACACAACTACACCCACCACACGTACACCAACATCGTGGGCATGGACGACGACGTGGGATTCGGCATCCTCCGGATGACGCGCGACGAGAAGTGGCGCCCGATCAACCTGCTGCAGCCGATCGCGAACGTGATCCTGGCGGCGACGTTCGAGTGGGGCATTGCGCTGCACGACCTGTCGGCGCAGAAGGAACTCGAGGGCGTCGACCCCAAGCATTGGAATTCGGGACCGAACAAGCAGTTCGCGGTCAAGATCGTCCGTCAGGTCGGCAAGGATTTCGTGCTGTTCCCCGCGCTGACGGGTCGGGCGTGGAAGCACACCCTTGCCGCGAACACGACCGCGAACTTCCTGCGCAACTTGTGGGCGTACGCGGTGATCTTCTGCGGGCACTTCCCGGACGGCGCCGAGAAGTTCACCGTCGAACAGTTCGAGAACGAGACGCGGGCGCAGTGGTACCTGAGGCAGATGCTCGGCAGCGCCAACATCGACGCCGGTCCGGTGATGGCGTTCATGACCGGCAACCTGAGCTATCAGATCGAACATCACCTGTTCCCGGACCTGCCGTCCAACCGGTACTCCGAGATCGCGGTGCGGGTGCGGGCGCTGTGCAACAAGTACGACCTGCCGTACACCTCCGGTCCGCTCAGCCGTCAGTACCTCCTGGCACTGCGCACGATCCACAAGCTCGCGTTGCCGGATCGTTTCCTCAAGCGGACATCGGACGATGCACCGGAGACGTCGTCGGAGCACAAGTTCCGGCTCAGCGGCTCGCGGATCGCCGAGGCGCTGCGGGTCGACGAGGAGACCGGGCAGCACCGTGGCCTGCTGTCGGCGCTGCGTGCTCATGCCGAGGCGCGGGTGGGGCGGCGTCGCGCAAGGCGATGAAAGTGATCTACCTCACAGTCACTTCGCGTTAACCTACGGTCTCGTAACTTACGGTACGGTAGGCCTCGTGGCGATTACCGACATCAAGGAGTACGCGCATCTGACGGATGCGGACGTCGAGGCGCTCGGTCGCGAACTCGACGCGATCCGTCGCGATGTCGAGGACTCCCGTGGCGAGCGCGATGCGCGCTACATCCGTAATACCATCCGACTGCAGCGTGGACTCGAGATCGGCGGGCGCGCAGTGTTGTTCGGCAGCCGCAAGCGTCCCCTGTGGGTGCTCGGTGCCGGCATGCTGGGCGTCGCGAAGATCATCGAGAACATGGAGCTCGGGCACAACGTGATGCACGGGCAGTGGGACTGGATGAACGATCCGGAAGTCCACTCCTCGAGCTGGGAGTGGGACAACGCCGACCCGTCGGCGCACTGGAAGCAGACCCACAACTACCTGCACCACAAGTACACGAACATCCTGGGCATGGACGACGACGTGGGCTACGGCCTGCTGCGCGTCACCCGTGACCAGCGCTGGAAGCCGTTCAACTACGGCAACCTCGCGTACAACGCGATCCTCGCGCTCCTGTTCGAGTACGGCATCGCGATCCAGCTGCTCGAGCTCGGGAAGGTCGCGGCCGGACGCGACGACCGCGAGCTCACCAAGCGGAACGCGAAAGAGGTCGGCGCCAAGATCGCCAAGCAGGCCGTCAAGGACTACGTGATCTACCCGGCCCTCACCGGGAAGGCATGGAAGACGACCCTCACCGCGAACCTCACGGCCGGCGTCATCCGCAACCTGTGGACCAACGCGGTGATCTTCTGCGGGCACTTCCCTGACGGCGCCGAGAAGTTCACGAAGGCCGACGTCGACAAGGAGACGAAGGCCGAGTGGTACCTGCGGCAGATGCTCGGCAGCGCCAACATCTCCGGCGGTCCCGTCATGGACTTCATGACCGGCAACCTCAGCTACCAGATCGAGCACCACATCTACCCGGACCTGCCGTCCAACCGGTACGCCGAGATCGCGGTCAAGGTGCGGGCGCTGTGCGAGAAGTACGACCTCCCGTACACCACCGGCCCGCTGCCGGTGCAGTACCTCAAGTCGTGGCGCACCATCGCCAAGCTGTCGCTGCCGAACAAGTACCTCAAGGACACGTCCGATGACGCGCCCGAGACGGCGTCGGAGCGCAAGTTCGGCGGCAACGCCGTCCCCACCGTCGACCCGCTCACCGGTCGCCGTCGCGGACTGCACTCGGCCATCAAGGCGTCGAGGAAGCGTCGCGGCCTGCGCGCGCTGCTGTCGCGCTAGAGATCGCTCTCCGACCCGGACTACCGCTGTGGCCCGCACCGAATCGGTGCGGGCCACAGCGGTATTGTGGACCGTTTCCTGGACCGTGGGTCACCCGCGGTGGGAGAGTGGTGACGGAGAGCCTGTTCGACATCGTCTCGTGAACGGAGCGGACAATGGACTCATTCTGGGACTACTTCTGGCTGGTCTTCGCATGTTTCGCGTTCGCGGCGTACCTGATGGTTCTCTTCATGATCTTCGCCGACCTGTTTCGGGACCATCGCATGTCGGGATGGACGAAGGCGCTGTGGGTATTCCTGCTGTTCGTCCTGCCGGTCATCGCGGCCTGCGTGTACCTGATCGTTCGGGGCCCGGCCATGGCGGAGCGCGCGGCAGTGGCCGAACGGCAGTACCTGCAGGCCGAGACCGAGTACATCAGGGATGTGGCCGGGACATCGACGGACGAGCAGCTGGCCACGGCGCGGTCGCTCCTCGACTCCGGGGCCATCACCGAGGACGAGTACCGCGTCCTCGCGGCGCGGGCGCAGGGGGCGTCGGCGTCGTAGGCGCTTCTCAAGCCCAGGACTCGTTCGTCATCAGCGCGACGAGCAGGTGGCGCACCGCCTCGACGCGGCCCGCGGACTTGCCGGTGAGCTTGTCCAGCGTGCATTCGGGGTCGGCCGGGGGACCCAGGTGGGTGCAGCCGCGAGGGCAGTCCTCGGCGGCGGCCGCGAGATCGGTGAACGCGCTGACGACGTTCTCGGGGGAGATGTGCGCGAGGCCGAACGACCGGATGCCGGGGGTGTCGACCACCCAGCCGCCGCTGGGCAGGGGCAGCGCCACCGACTGCGTCGACGTGTGCCGGCCCTTGCCGACGCCGGACACGACGCCCGTCGCCCGATCCGCGTCCGGGACGAGGCGATTGACCATGGTCGACTTCCCGACGCCGGAGTGACCGATGAGCGCCGTCACCTTGCCCGTGAGGATCTCCGTCACCGGTTCGATCGGATCGTCCCGCCCGGCCACGACGACCGGGATGTCCAGGTCGGCGAACGTCGCGGCGAACTCGTCGGGCGTGGCCAGGTCGCTCTTGGTGAGGCACAGGATCGGTTTCAGGCCGCCGACGTACGCGGCGACGAGAGCCCGCTCGACGAAACCGGTGCGCGGCGGCGGATCGGCCAGCGCGACAACGATCAGCAGCTGCGCCGCGTTCGCGACGACGATCCGCTCGTACGGGTCGGTGTCGTCGGCAGTGCGCCGCAGGACGGTCTTGCGTTCGGCCACGCGCACGATGCGGGCGAGGGTGTCCGGCTTGCCCGACAGGTCGCCGACGACGCTCACCTGATCGCCGACGACGATCGGCGTGCGGCCCAGTTCGCGGGCCCGCATCGTGACCACCGGCCGGTCCGGATCGCCGTCGAGCACGCATCCCCACCGGCCGCGGTCGACGGAGACCACCATGGCTTCCTCGGCGCTGGCGTGCTCCGGCCGGGTCTTGGTCCGCGGGCGGGTGCCCTTGCCCGGGCGGATCCGGACGTCGGACTCGTCGTACTGCCGGCGGCTCAGGACAGTGCTCCCTGCTCGGCGGACCCCGACGTCGATTGTGCCGCGTCCAGCATTGCGGCCCAGAGGTTCTCGAAGCCGGGCAGGGTCTTCGCGGTGGTGCCCACGTCCTCGATACGGACGTCGTCGACCACGAGTCCGACGATCGCGCCTGCCGTGGCCATCCGGTGGTCCGCGTACGAATGCCACTGGGCGCCGTGCAGCGGCCGGGGCTCGATGCGCAGGCCGTCGTCGGTCTCGGTGACCGCACCGCCGAGCTTGTTGATCTCGGTGGCCAGCGCGGCCAGTCGGTCCGTCTCGTGGCCACGCAGGTGCGCGATGCCGCGCAGCACCGACGGGCCGTCCGCGAGCGCGGCGAGGGCCGCGACCGTGGGGGTGAGTTCGCCGATGTCGTGCAGGTCGATGTCGATGCCGCGCAACGACTTCGGGCCGGTCACGGTGAGGACGCCGGCGGTGCCTTCCGAGAGGCTCACCTCAGCGCCCATGTCGGTGAGGATGCCGCGGATCGCGTCACCCGGCTGGGTGGTGCGCGACGGCCACAACGGCACCCGCACGGTGCCGCCGGTGACGGCGGCCGCGGCGAGGAACGGCGTCGCGTTGGACAGGTCGGGCTCGATCACCCAGTCCACCGGATCGACCGTGCCCGGCAGTACCTTCCACGTGTGGGCGTCGCCGCTCTCGCCGGGCGTCAGCACGGTCACGCCGGCCTCACACAGCATCTCGACGGTCATGTCGATGTGCGGCATCGACGGCAGCGGACCGCCCTGGTGGCGGACGGTGACGCCCTCGTCGAAGCGGGCAGCCGACAGCAGCAGGCCGGACACGAACTGCGACGAACCGGACGCGTCGATCGTGACCGTGCCGCCGCGCAGACCGCTGTGGCCCTGGACGGTGAACGGCAACGCGTCCCCGTCGATGTCGGCACCCAGGCCGCGCAGGGCGTCGAGGATGGTGCCGAGCGGCCGCGTGCGGGCCTGCTCGTCCCCGTCGATCGCGACCGTGCCGGCGGCGAGCGCGGCGACCGGGGGCAGGAACCGCATCACGGTGCCGGCGAGGCCGCAGTCGATGCTGCCGCCGGTCATCGGACCGGGGACGACACGCAGGGTGGTGCCGGTCGCGGCGTCGGGCGTCGCGGTGATCGACACGCCGAGGGCCTGCAGGCCCTGGATCATCAGATCGGTGTCGCGGCTGCGCAGCGCGCCGGTGATCGTGGAGGGCCCGGACGCGAGCGCCGCGAGAATGAGGGCGCGGTTGGTGATCGACTTGGATCCGGGCAGCGTCACGGACGCATCCACGGGGGCTTCGGCACGGGGCGCTGTCCACAGGCTCTCACGACTCACCCGTCCATCTTCGCCTATGGGTGGGCGGCGCGTGGCAACCGTGCCAGCATGGGGAGCGGACGGTCACACCCGACAGGGTCGACGGCGACGAGGAGTGCGGCAGACATGTGCGGCAGGTACGCGACGACGGCGAACCCGGCGACGCTCGCGGTGGAGCTCGACGCGATCAACGAGACCGGGGAGTCGGACGGCCCCGAGTCCGCCGACTACAATGTTGCGCCCACGACGCAGGTGCTCACCGTCGTCGCCCGACACGACCGCGAGGACCCCGACAGTCCGGCGACCCGGAGGATCCGGCGCATGCGCTGGGGTCTGGTCCCGTCGTACGCGACCGAGCCGGGTAAGGGCGCACCGTTGTTCAACGCCCGCTCCGAGACCGTCGCGACGAAGGCCGCGTTCAAGACGTCGCTGCGGTTCAAACGCTGCCTGGTCCCGATGGACGGCTGGTACGAGTGGCAGACCGAGCCCACGCCGGACGGGAAGGCCGTGAAGGTGCCGTACTACATGGCCCGCGGCGACGGGCAGCGGCTGTTCATGGCGGGGCTGTGGGCGGTGTGGCACGACCCGAAGGCCCCGAAGTCGCCGCCGCTGCTGAGCACCACGATCCTCACGACCGATTCCGTCGACCAGCTCGCGAACGTCCACGACCGGATGCCGCTGATCCTGCCGCCCGATCGCTGGGACGCCTGGCTCGATCCGGACAGCCTCGGTCACCCCGACCTGATCGCGCCCAGCCTCGAGTCCGTCGCGGCCGTCGAGATCCGTCGGGTCTCGACCAAGGTCAACAGCGTCCGCAACAACGGTCCGGACCTGCTCGACCCCGACACCGGCGACCGGGCGGGGGAGCAGATCAGCCTGCTGTGATGGGCTGCCGCGATGCGAGATCGGTGACGTCGGCGACCAGTTCCAGTGAGCGCATCCAGGCATCGCGCTCGCTGGCCGAGGAGACCACCATCAGCTCGTCCGCGCCGGTCTGTTCGGCGAACCGGCCCAGGTAGTCGTGCACGGTGGCCGGGGTGCCGACGGCGGAGTAACGCACCATCGCGAGCACCTGCTGACCGGCGGGCGACTCGAGGATCATGTCGGCCTCCTCCGGCGTGAACGTGCGGCCGCGGCCGACGAACAGCCCGACCCGCTTGCGCTTGGTCTCGAGGAACAGCCGCTGCGCCTCCTCGTCGGTGTCCGCGGCGATCACGTTGACGGCCGCGATCACGTGCGGCTGCGCGAGTTGCGCCGACGGCCTGAATTCGCGTCGGTAGATCGCGATCGCGTCCATCAGGGCGTTGGGCGCGAAGTGCGACGCGAACGCGTACGGCAGGCCCAGTGCGGCGGCCAGCCGGGCGCCGAACAGCGAGGATCCCAGGATGTAGAGCGGCACCTCCGTGCCCTTGCCGGGCGTCGCCTCGATGCCGGGCACCCGTGACGGCCCGGTCAGGTAGCCCTGCAGCTCGAGCACGTCCTGCGGGAACGACTCCGCCGAACCGGGGTCGCGGCGCAGCGCCCGCATGGTCTGCTGGTCGCTGCCCGGCGCGCGGCCCAGGCCCAGGTCGATGCGGCCGGGGTGCAGCTCGGCGAGCGTGCCGAACTGCTCGGCGATGGTCAGCGGCGCATGGTTGGGCAGCATGATGCCGCCCGCACCGAGCCTGATCCGCTCGGTGTGCGCAGCGACGTGCGCGATCAGCACGCTCGTCGCCGACGACGCGATCGATGGCATGTTGTGGTGCTCGGCGTACCAGATGCGGCTGTAGCCCCACCGCTCCGCGTTCCGCGCCATCTCGACGCTGGCCCGGAAGCTGTCTCCCGCAGTCTCGCCCGTGCCGATCTGGGCCAGGTCGAGGATCGAGAGGGGAATGGAGAGAGGGACCGTCACGGGGACACCGGCTTTCATTCGTGGAGACACGTCATAGGTGGAACAACGGTGCGAGGCCGTCTCATTCCGTCAGCCGGCCGTTATCTCCGCGACCACCGCACCCGACAACCGCACCAGATCCTGCGGCGCCACCTCGATCTCGAGGCCACGGCGGCCCGCACTGCACAGCACCCGATCCCACGTCAGCGCCGACGCGTCGATCACCGTCGGCAGCCGCTTGCGCTGGCCGAGCGGGGAGATGCCGCCGAGGACGTAGCCGGTGGAGCGTTCGGCGTCGGCCTGCGGCGCCATGACGGCCTTGCCCGCGCCCACCGCTGCCGCGGCCGCCTTCAACGACAGCTTCGACGGCACGGGCAGCACTGCGACCGCGAGTTTTCCGGACTCGGTCTTGACGACCAGCGTCTTGAAGATCTGCGCGGGCTCCACCCCGAGATGATCGGCGAGCGAATCGACGGCCTCGTCGCCGAACGACGCGGCGCGGGCGTCGTGGTCGTAGCTGTGGATCCGGTGCGCGACCTTCTCCTTGTCGAGCAGCTTGGTTGCGGGGGTCGAAGTTCCGGCCATGGCGACAACTCTAGGACTCCGCGTCTCGCGCTATCTCGCCGCGATCACGACTCGGGAACACACTGCGTCCCCGCGCTGTTGAAACCTGCCGAGAAGCTGCATCAGCGAAGGGAGTGGCCGGTGGCGGTGTTGTGCGCGGAGCGGGCTCGTTCGGAGACCGCGACGAAGTCGGCGCGTCCGGGAATCGCGGCAGGGTTGGCGGTAGCCTTGACCCCTACGGCAAGCGAAGGGATCAGCGTGCTCGACGATCACGACCCCGAGAACGAACCCGACACCCCGACCGACCCCGCGGGTGACGGTCCAGAGTCCGATGCCGCGCTGGTCGAGCGGTTCGAGCGTGACGCGCTCCCGCTCCTCGATCAGCTGTACGGCGCCGCGCTGCGGATGACGCGCAACCCGGCCGACGCGGAGGACCTGGTACAGGAGACCTACATCAAGGCCTACTCGGCGTTCCGTTCCTTCAAGGCCGGAACGAACCTCAAGGCCTGGCTGTACCGGATCCTCACCAACACCTACATCAACTCCTACCGCAAGAAGCAGCGTCAGCCGGCGCAGTACCCGACCGACGAGATCACCGACTGGCAGCTCGCCGCGACGGCCGAACACACGTCGACGGGTCTGCGGTCGGCGGAGGTCGAGGCACTCGACGCGCTGCCCGACGACGACATCAAGGCGGCACTGCAGGAGCTCCCCGAGGAGTTCCGCATGGCGGTGTACTACGCCGACGTCGAGGGATTCCCGTACAAGGAGATCGCGGAGATCATGGGCACGCCGATCGGCACCGTGATGTCGCGCCTGCACCGTGGGCGCAAGCAGTTGCGCGGCCTCCTCGCGGACGTCGCTCGCGAACGTGGATTCAACCGCGCCGAGCGCAGCGGAACAGCGGAGCAGGAGGTTACTCGGTGACCGGGGAGAACGAATTCGAGCAGTTGGATTGCTCGGCGGTGATCGCGGATGTGTGGTTGCTGCTCGACAGCGAGTGCGACGAGAACTCGCGCGAGAGGATCCAGCGGCATCTGGAGAACTGCGGTGCGTGTTTCGAGGCGTACGGCATCGAGGAGAAGGTCAAGAGCCTGATCGGCCGCAAGTGTGGGGGCGAGCACGCCCCGGACGGGCTGCGGGAGCGGCTCTCGTTCGAGATCCGGCGCACCGTGATCATCACCGGGACCGAACTCGTCGGCGACCGCGAGTCGGACGACTAGACGAACGACCCGGGCCGGTGCCCGGAACGGATCAGGGGCCGGCAAGCGGTGTGCTTGCCGGCCCCTGATTCGTCTGTCAACGCGTCTCAGGCGTTGGGACGCTTGCCGTGATTGGCGGCGTTGCCCTTGCGGCTGCGCTTCTTACGACCACGCTTACCCATGAGTAGCTCCTTCTGTGTTCGAACTCGAGTTCGTCCTAGTGTTTCACGTGTGATTGGCTGTGGTTCCATTGGCTGGTCCGCGACCGTCCACGAACAGTGAGGTGCCAGGTGGCAGAAGATGTGCGCGCCGAAATGGTTTCGACCGTCTACCAGGTCGTTGTCAGTGCAGGCGAAGAGGTGACCGAGGGCGACACCCTCGTGATTCTCGAGTCCATGAAGATGGAAATCCCCGTTCTGGCCGAGGTGGCCGGCAAGGTGACGTCCGTCGATGTGAAGGTCGGCGATGTCATCCAGCAGGGCGACCTGATCGCCACCATCAGCTGAACCCGAGAGACGATTCGGAGCCTGGCACATGTCGACACTGAGCGACCTGCTCGCCGAGCACACCGATCTTCCCGGCAGCGCGGTCGATCACCTGCAGCAGGTTGTGGGCGAATGGCAGCTACTCGCGGATCTGTCCTTCGCCGACGTCCTGCTGTGGGTGGCGACCGAGCGGCCCGACGACCAGACCAGCTCGGTGGGCGCCGATCCCGGCACCGTCGTGTGCGTCGCGCAGTGCCGCCCCACGACCGCGTCGACGGCCTTCCCGGACGATGCCGTCGGATCCGTGGTCTCCGAGTCCGAACATCCCCAGGTCCTCAAGGCGCTCGTCGACGGCGAGATCGTCACCGAGGTCGACCACTCGTGGCGCGGCGGCACCCCGTTGCGTCGGGAGGCGGTTCCGGTGCGCTGTGGCGGCGAGGTCATCGCGGTCCTGAGCCGGGACACCAATCTTGCGCAGCAGCGCGCCCAGAGTCCCCTCGAGATCGCGTACCTGGACTGCGCCGCAGACCTGTGCCAGATGATCAGTGAGGGGACGTTCCCCAATCCCGAGACGCGCTCGGACACCAACTCGAGCCCCCGCGCGGGAGACGGCTTCATTCGTCTCGACCCCGAGGGGCGGGTCGTGTACGCGAGCCCGAACGCGCTCTCCGCGTACCACCGCATGGGGTTGAACAGCGACCTGATGGGTCAGGACCTGGCGTCCACGACCCACTCGCTCATCACCGACCCCTTCGAGTCGCAGGAAGTGGCCGACTACATCAGCGGAACACTCGCCGGCCGCCTCGGACACCGGATGGAGATCGAGGCCCGCGGCGCGACCGTGTTGCTGCGGGCTCTGGTCCTCAAGCCGCACGGCAAGGTGGTGGGTGCCGCCGTCGTGATCCGCGACGTCACCGAGGTCAAGCGCCGCGATCGCGCCCTGCTCAGCAAGGACGCGACGATCCGCGAGATCCATCATCGCGTGAAGAACAATTTGCAGACCGTCGCCGCGCTGCTGCGCCTGCAGGCCCGCCGCACCGACAACGAGGAGGCGCGACAGGCGCTCAGCGAGTCGGTCCGGCGCGTGACGTCGATCGCGTTGGTCCACGAGACGCTGTCGATGTCGGTCGACGAGGAAGTCGACCTCGACGAGGTCGTCGATCGCCTCGTGCCGATCCTCGCCGACGTCGCGTCGGTCAACATGCCGATCAAGATCCAGCGCGAGGGCAGTCTCGGCGTATTCTCCGCCGAGCGCGCGACCCCGCTGGTGATGGTGTTGACCGAATTGGTGCAGAACGCGATCGAGCACGCCTTCGAGCCCGGCGAGTCCGGCACGGTGTACCTGCGTGCGGATCGTTCGGCCCGCTGGCTCGACGTCGTCATCCACGACGACGGTCGGGGCCTGCCCGACGGTTTCAGCCTGGAGAAGTCCGATCGGCTGGGACTGCAGATCGTGCGGACGCTGGTCGACGCCGAACTCGGTGGATCGCTGGGGCTGCATCCGTGCCCGGGCGGCGGCACCGACGCCGTGCTCCGGGTGCCACTGGGTCGGCGGGCGCACCGCCTCTGACGTTTCGCAGTCTCCGACTGTCTGTGTCTCCGACCGTCTGGTACTACGTTCGGACCACGAAAGACGAAGGCCCGGCACCTGGTAGGTGCCGGGCCTTCGTCTCGGTCGAGACTAGACTGCGGTGCGCGCGCGGGTGCGGGCGTTGCGGCGCTTGAGTGCGCGACGCTCGTCCTCGCTCATGCCGCCCCAGACGCCCGCGTCCTGGCCGGACTCGAGGGCCCAGGACAGGCACTCCGCGGTCACGGGGCACCGGTTGCACACCACCTTGGCATCAGCGATCTGCGCGAGAGCCGGGCCACTGTTTCCCACCGGGAAGAACAGTTCGGGATCCTCGTCGCGACAGATTGCGTTGTGGCGCCAGTCCATCCTTCTACTCCTTAACTGGGTGCGCCATGCACCGTAATGTATTTACAAGTTCATGGGTGCTTACTTGGTTGTTTCAGCACTGTTACTTGTGAATGCTTTCACGAACGCGGGGGAAGTCAATAGATATCGACTGCACCGTGGGGAAGCTCACTCGGTTAGGCTGCCCTGCCCGGCTCCGCATCCTTTGTACACCCACCTGGGGCTTTGTGCACCCCATCAGGACATTTCAGTCCCCGATCGTGACTGATCGAGCGTTGGATCAGGCTCAATTGGGCGTTCGAATCAGTGGGATCGGCGGGATCGGGCCCTCCGGGGGTATCGCCGGCGGGTGGCGGTGGAGTCAGTGCGCCTGCGGTGCGATGACGTCGAGCGCATCGGGGACCGCGACGAATGTCACGTCGCTTCGCATGCCGATATAGTCGCCGTCCATTTGGAGGCCGATCGGTGTAGTTGCGCGGATACGGATTTGCGCCACATCATCGAATCGAATCAATGAATGTGATTTCGGCGATAATCCGGCCGAAAGTAGTTGACGAACGACGCGAAGACTGGCAAAGACCCCCGTCGTCCGCATCGCGAAGAGCCCGAGACCCGCTTCGAAGCTCGTTCCCGGGTTCGTGTGCACCTCGCGCTTGTTCAGATAGGTCCACGGAGTCGAGTTCGACACGAACGCATAGTGCACGCCGTCGATCGGCTCCTGATCGGGAAGTTCGACCGTGAGCGTCGGCTCCTCACGCTTGGCGCGGAAGAACGCGCGGACGGCGTGCCGAACGTAGCGTCCCGGCGTCACGGCCTGTCCGTTCGTGCGGCCGTTGTCCACCGCTTCGCACACCTGGGCGTCGAGGCCCATTCCCGCGTTGAACGTGAACCAGCGGTTGTCRCAGTGCCCTAGACCGATCGTTCGCCGCGCGCGCAGAGCGAGCAGATCGATCAGTTGGTTCGTCGCATCCACGGGGTCCGGCGCGATTCCGAGCGACCGGGCGAACACATTGGCCGAGCCGCCCGGGACGACGGCGATCAGCGGAATGGGACCGATGGGAACGGACCGCATCGTCCGGGGATGGGGCGCGCCGAGTAGGCCGTTGACGACCTCGTTCACGGTGCCGTCGCCGCCGTGCACGATGATCAGCGCGATGCCGTCGGTGCGGGCCTGCGCCGCCAGTTCCGCGGCATGACCGCGGTGCGTGGTGTGGGCGACGGTCAGCCGCACCCGGCTCGACAGCGCGTGCGCGAGGAGGTCGCGCCCCGCGGGCGTGGTCGAGGTGGCGTTGGGATTGACGATCAGCAGCGCACGCACGGGGCATCAGCCTAGCCGGGTTCTGCCCGTGTTCTAGGCTGGCTGCGTGTCGAACCAGCCTGCTCCCGCTCCGACTCCCACCACGGTCCGTGGGGCCGGCGCCCTGGTGACCCTCGAGGGCGGTGCCGCAGTCGGTGTCGCGATCGTCCTGGTCGTCCGTGGCCTGTTGGGCGCCGACCAGAGCATGACCAGTGGATACGGCACGGCCGCGTGGTTCGCGATTCTCGGTGGGGCCGTCCTGGCGGCGGGTATCGGGCTGCTCGGCGGTCACCGCTGGGGACGCACGATCGGTGTCATGGCGCAGCTGCTGTTGCTGCCCGTCACGTGGTACGTGTTCACCTCGCACCGGGTGGTCTGGGGAATCCTGTTGGGTGCGGTGGTGCTCGCCGCTCTGGTGCTGCTGTTCTGGAACAGCACGTCGCGGTGGGTGGCCGAGGGATACGGCGCGCCCGACGAGTACTAGGCCCGGCCGCTACGGCGCCTGAGTCGCCAGCGCGGCCAGCGCCTCGCCGCTGAGCCGGTACGTGGTCCACTCGTCCTGCGCCACCGCACCCAGCGCCTCGTAGAACCCGATCGACGGTGTGTTCCAGTTCAGCACCGACCAGGCCAGCCGCGTATAGCCCTTGGCCACGCATTCGTCGGCGAGCGTCGCCAGCAGCGCCTTTCCGTACCCCGCGCCACGGTGTTCGGGGGTGACGTACAGGTCCTCCAGATAGATCCCGTGCACGCCGTCCCAGGTCGAGAAGTTGCGGAACCACAGCGCCGTCCCGACGATCGTGGGGGCCTGCGCATCGTCGCCCGGAACCTCGACGACGTGCGAGAAGACCGCGGGCTCGGGTCCGAAGAGGGCCGTCTCGATCTGCTCCGGAATCACCGTGCACTCGTGCCGGGCCTTCTCGTACTCGGCGAGTTCGTAGATCAGCCCGGTGATCGCCGCGACGTCGTCGGGGGTGGCCCGACGGATCACGGCCAGTCCGACGTTCGTTCGTGCGTTCACTGCATGCCTTCTCTCGGGGTGACGTTGTGGGTGAGGATCGTTCGGAAGCCGTGTTCGTAGCCGAGCACGGTGCGCGCCGCGGGGGAGAGGGTGAACCGTCGTCCCTCGGCGACCGGCTGTTCGACCCACCGGGCGATCAGCGCGCGGAAGAAGTGGCCGTGCCCCACCAGCAGCACGTCGCGGTCCGCGAGCGCGGCCTCGCACGTGCTCACCACCATGTCGGCGCGGGACATGACCATTTCGTGGGTTTCGCCGCCCGGGCACGGGTGGGTCCACACCGTCCAGTGCGGGATTCGTTCGCGGATCTCGGGCGTGGTGAGGCCCTCGAGTTCGCCGTAGTCCCATTCGGTGAGGGCGTCCCACCGGCGGTCCTCGGTGAGCCCCGCCAGGGCCGCCGTGACGTGCGCCCGTCGGCGCGGGCTCGTGATAACCAGGGGGTCGCGCAGTTGCAGGGCGGCGAGTTGCGGTCCGGCCTCGCGGGCCTGCTCCGCGCCGCGTTCGGTCAGCGGAACCTCGGTCGTGCTCGTGTGCCGGCCGAGGCGGGCCCACTCCGTCTCACCGTGTCGCAACAGGACGAGCCGGCGGTCGGGTGAGGTCATGGGTCCAATCATGCCGGGTGCGGCCGAACCCTCGCGTTCGGGCCTCGAGTAGGCAAGGATCTAGGCCGTGACGACGGTACTGGCTGTAGCGAATCAAAAGGGTGGGGTAGCCAAGACCACGACGGTTGCTTCACTGGGGGCGGCGCTCGTGGACCTCGGTCAGCGGGTGCTGGTCGTGGACCTCGATCCGCAGGGGTGTCTGACATTCTCGTTGGGGCACAACCCCGATCGGCTCGAGACCTCGGTGCACGACGTGCTCACGGGGGACGCGTCGGTGCGCGATGTGCTGCTCGAGACGGACGACGGCGTGATGCTGCTGCCCGCGACGATCGACCTCGCGGGTGCGGAGGCGCTGCTGTTGATGCGGCCGGGGCGCGAATTCGCGCTCAAACGGGCCCTCGCGCCGATCCTCGACGACTTCGACGTGGTCATCATCGACTGCCCGCCGTCGCTGGGCGTACTCACCCTCAACGGGCTCACGGCCGCCCGGTCGGTGCTCGTGCCGCTGCAGTGCGAGACGCTCGCGCACCGCGGTGTCGGACAGTTGCTGCGCACGGTCTCCGAGGTCCAGCAGATCACCAACCCCGACCTCGTACTGCTGGGCGCGCTGCCGACGCTGTACGACGCCCGCACCACGCACAGTCGGGACGTGCTCTCCGACGTCTCGGACCGCTACGACCTTCCGGTGCTCGCGCCGCCCATCCCGCGGACAGTCCGATTCGCGGAGGCATCGGCGTCGGGCTCGACGGTGCTCGCGGGCCGAAAGAACAAGGGTGCGGAGGCGTATCGCGAACTGGCGCATCATCTTTCGGCGCACTGGTCCGGGGGCGCCGAGTTGGTGACGTTCTCGCCGTACGAGGGGACTGCCTGACCCGCTGCCGGGTCAGTCCAGCCAGTCCCGGGCGGCAGTCACGAGGGCCGAGACGCCCATCGTGATCGTCGGTTCGATCACCGGTGCGTAGTACGGCGAGTGGTTGGGCGGCAGGACAGGGGTGGTGCCCGCCGCGGCGGCCTTCGCGAAGATCGCGGGGTCCGCGCCGCCGAGAATCCAGTAACAGATCGGGGCGCCCGACGCGGTCGCGAAGACGCCGACGTCCTCGCTCGCCGCCCCCGCGCCGGGATCGGTCACCTTGTCGTCGCCGAACCGGCGGCGGAAGGCGGCCGTCGTTCGGGCGACGGCGTCGCCATCGTTGACCAGGACGGGAAACGAATCGATCGGGGAGATCTCGGGCTTCTTCGGCGCGTTCGACGCCGCCGCCTCCGCCTCGACGATCCGGGTGATCGAGTCGAGGACCCGGGTGCGTACGTCCGGGTCGTATGTGCGGATGTTGAGTTTCAGTTCGGCGTCGTCGGGAATCACGTTCGCCTTGGTGCCGGCCTGGAGCGAACCGACCGTGACCACGACCGTGTCGGTCGGCGCCACCGTGCGCGAGACCACGGTCTGCAGGCGCAGGACCGTTGCGGCCGCCATGACAACCGGGTCGACGGACTCTTGGGGCATCGACCCGTGTGAGCCGGTGCCGTGTAGCAGGACCCGCAGCGAGTCCGCGCCGGCGAACGCGGGGCCCGGGTGGGCCGCGAGCATCCCGGCGGGCAGGGGTGCGATGTGCTGGCCGAGCACGACGTCAGGGGTGCCGAACCGCTCGAACAGGCTGTCGTCGACCATCGCCTGCGACCCGGAGCCGAGTTCCTCGGCGGGCTGGAACACCGCCATTACCGTGCCGGACCACGAATCCTGTTCGTTCACCAGCACTTCCAGTGCCCCGAGCAGGCAGGTCACGTGCATGTCGTGTCCGCACGCGTGCGCGACGGGGACCTCCCGGCCGTCGGGGTCGGTCGCGCGGACCGTGCTGGCGTAGGGCAGTCCGGTCTTCTCCTCGACCGGCAGCGCATCCATGTCGGCCCGCAGCAAGGCGGTGGGGCCGTCGCCGTTGCGGATCATGCCCACGACCCCGGTCCCGCCGACCCCGGTCGTGGTGTCGATGCCCAATTCGCCGAGCTTCGTCGCGATCCGGTCCGCGGTCCGGGTCTCCGCAAACGACAGTTCCGGGTGCCGGTGCAGGTCGCGGTAGAAGTCTGCCAGCCACGGCGCGGTGTGGGAGGTGTCGGGTCCGGTCATCACGCAACCTCGCTCGGTCGGGGACGGTGCCGACCACCAGCGTAGGTCAGCGCGCGAAGTGGCGGGTCAGATCCTCGGGTGTCGGCTCCCAGACCGCCGGCCAATCGGCCTGCCGCAGTAGCGCGTCCGTGCCGCCGTCGGCGAACAGGACGCTGCCGCACAGCAGGGACGCGGTGTCGCCCACCAGGAATGAGATCAGGGCGGCGATCTCCTCGGGGCGCCCGCGACGTCCGATCGGGACCGGATAGAAGTCCAGGGCCTTCGCCAGTTCCGGGTCGAGGTCGGGACCGGACGTCATCGGGGTGTCGATCATGCCCGGAGCGACGGCGTTGAGACGGATGCCCGAGCCGATCCACTCCGGCGTCACCGCCTGGCGCCGCACCCACCGTGCCAACGCGAGCTTCGATGCCGGGTAGGCGGGGATGGCGCCCACCTCGTCGCCGAGCGCGACGGCCTCGTCCTCGGCCCCGGCCAGGCAGGACGCCACGATGTGCTCGGGGATGCCGGGTTGCGTGCTGGTGCTGCTCGACGAGATCGCGACGGCGTACGACCGCTCGGCGCGCGCGAGGACCGGACGCAGCTCGTTCAGGAAGTCGACGACACCGAAGTAGTTGACCGCCACCAACTCTCCGCCGGTGTAGGACGACAGCGGGCCGCGGCCCGCGCAGCACACCGCGGCGTCGAGGACCCCGCCGGTGGCCTCGACGACAGCTGCCGCGGCCTGCGTCCGCCCGTCGCGGGTGGACAGGTCCGCGGTGATCTCGGTGCCCGCCAGATCCACCCCGACGACGTCGTGTCCGGAGGTGCGCAGGAGGTTGACCGTGGCGGCGCCGATGCCCGAGGCCGCGCCGGTGACGACGATGTTCGACATCCCGGAATTAGAACATGTTGCACCCGAGGGGGTGCGGGAATCGGTGGGGGTCAGCGGAGCGCGACGACCTCGCCGCCGCGTTGTTCCAGGACGACGTCGCCGACGACAGCGGTCGCGATGGGGACGGCGTCGCTGTCGCGGGTCACCGGAATCCGCCGCTGCTCCACACCGGTGGCCGGATCGAGCACCGCGATCCCCCCGGGCACGGGGACCAGGAGCGAACCCGCCATGATCGCGCCGGGACCCAGCGCCCCGGGAAACGTCCAGCGGGGCGCGAGTTCGCTGGTGGACAGGGCGATCAGTTCCGAGCCCGTCCACCACGTGAACACCGAACCGTTGCGCGCGGCCGTGGCATGTGGGCTCACCTCACCGGTGACAGGGTAGGACGCGACTTCGTTTCCGGTGCCGTCGTGAACGGCGTAGCGGGGGCCGCTGACCGGGCCGGCAGGCAGATACACCGCGGTGTGATCGCCCGACGCCGCGATGAGGCGGGCGCCCGGCGAGTCGGAGCCGGGCCCGGTGAGCAGGATCGTCCCGAACTCCTGGGGCTCCTGATTGTCCTTGGGGGCTGCGTCGAGGACGCTGAGCCGGTCGGCGGCCTCGCCCGGGCAGTCCATCAGCACCGAGACCCGGGTACCGCCGGCCGCGGCGGAGCGCAGTTCGCAGCCGGGGTGCGGCTGCTTGCCGGGATTGATGGGCGCGTCGACCCGTCCGAACTCGAGGGTGCGCACCAGGTCCGAGCGCCACAGTTCCATCCGCTCGGAGCCTCGGGAGACGACGTAGGTGCCGTCGTAGGACAGCGTCACCTCGTCGTCGGCATCGCTCGAGCGCTGTGCCTTCCGTTCGCCGGTCGCCCCGTCGAGCTGGGTGACCTGGCTGCAGCCACGCTGATCGCGATAGACCGCGACCACGGTGTTCCATGCGCCGATCGCACCGCACAGTGGCATGTCCCGCTGGTACCGCCACAGCTCGGCGCCGGTCAGCCGGTCGCGGCCGGTGACGGTCCCGCCGTCCGCGGTCGCGACGACTCCGGCCGAGACGAGGGGAGCGGTGGTCTCGGGGCTGTCCGCTCGCCAGATCTCGTCGAGCGACTCCGGCGGCGACAGGGCCGTATCGACCTCTGCCGCAGGGGTATCCGAGGTGATGGAGGTGGTACCCCGAGCGTCGCTCCGGATCCAGATCACCGCCGCGGCGATCGCGACGACGATCGCGATGATCGCGGCGACGGCGACGTCCAGACGAGTACGACGCTCGGGTGCCAGCACAGGTGGCAGACTACCTCGGGCCTACTCGGCTGCTGCCGAGACGCTCACCGGCTCCGCGCCGGTCTGGCCGTCGGTTCCTGCGGACGTGCGGCGACGACGACGACGACGGGGTGCGGCGGCGTCGTCGGACGCCGGTCCCGCGGTGGGCGCACTCGTCGACGCGGTCTCGTTGCCCTCGGTCGACTTCTCGGCGGCCGCTGCGGAACCGTCGGTGGCCTTGCCGGCGCGCGTACGGCGACGGCTGCGGGTGCGCTTGGGGGCATCCGACTTCTCGGACTTCTCACCGTCGGCGGCCGCACGCGCGGGCTTCTCGGCCGACTCGGCGCGCTCGGCCCGCGGCTTGCGGATCGTGCCCTTGGCGTCAGTCGGGATCCCCAGCTCCTCGTACAGGTGCGGGGAGCTCGAGTAGGTCTCGACGGGCTCGGCGACACCGAGATCGAGTGCCTTGTCGATCAGCTGCCAGCGGGGGATGTCGTCCCAGTCCACCAGCGTGATCGCGGTACCGGTGCGGCCCGCGCGCCCGGTGCGGCCGATGCGGTGCACGTAGGTCTTCTCGTCCTCGGGGCACTGGTAGTTGATGACGTGGGTGACGTCGTCGATGTCGATACCGCGGGCCGCGACATCGGTCGCGACGAGCACGTCCACCTTGCCGCTGCGGAAGGCCTTGAGGGCCTTCTCGCGGGCGATCTGGCCGAGGTCGCCGTGGACGGCGCCGACGTTGAAGCCGCGCTCGTTCAGGTCGTCCGCGACCTTCTGCGCGGTGCGCTTGGTGCGAGTGAAGATCATCGTCGCGCCGCGGCCCTCGGCCTGCAGCACGCGGGCGACCATCTCGGCCTTGTCCAGCGCGTGGGCGCGGTAGATGTGCTGACTGGTGCGCTCGTGCACCGCGGACGACTCCGGCTCCTCGGCGCGGATGTGCGTGGGCTGGGTGAGGAACGTGCGGGCGAGCGTGATGATCGGACCCGGCATGGTGGCCGAGAACAGCATGGTCTGACGCTTGTCCGGGACCATACCGAGGATGCGCTCGATGTCGGGGAGGAAGCCCAGGTCGAGCATCTCGTCGGCCTCGTCGAGGACCAGGACGCCGACCTTGCCGAGAATCAGGTGGCCCTGGTTGGCGAGGTCCAGCAGACGGCCCGGGGTGCCGACGATGACGTCGACGCCCTTGCGGAGCGCGTCGATCTGCTGCTCATAGGGGCGACCGCCGTAGATCGAGAGGACCTGGAGCGGCTTCTTGCCGGCCTTGAGGTACTTGGCCGCGTTCTCGAGGTCCTGGGTGACCTGGATGCACAGCTCGCGCGTCGGCACGATCACGAGCGCGCGGGGGGTGCCGTCGAGGGGGGTGGTGCCGGAATCGGTGGTGGCCACCCGGTGCAGCAGCGGGACGCCGAAGCCGAAGGTCTTACCCATACCGGTGCGGGCCTGACCGATGAGGTCGTCGCCGGCGAGGGCGAGGGGGAGCGTGAGCTCCTGGATGGCGAAGGTGCGCTCGATGCCGATCTCGGCGAGCGCCTTGACGATCTCGTCCCGGACGCCGAGCTCGCCGAAGGTCGGCGGGGTGTGCGTCTCGTCCAGCTGCGCGGACAGGGTGGTCTCGGTTGCGTCGTCTTCGTGGTCGATCGTGATCTTGCTCAGGGAACTGGCCTTCCTCGTATCGGCACGCACGCACGAGGTAAGGGGCCAGGCCGTAAGTCGGCCGATGTCGGTGCCCTCTTGTATCGGTGCCCCGGCCGTGTTGCAGGCCCTCGTCTCAGCGCGGAGATCGGTGTCGATCTCGGCGAGACGCGGCGGGCGCCGTCGATCAGGTGCGCGCACATTATCTACAGGAGTCCGTGTCCGAGCCGCGTGCGAATCAGTCCGGATCGCGTACGAAATCGAGTTCGGATCGTCGGCCCCGAAACGCGGAACTGCGGCGGAAATAACGGTCTCCCGTGGCAATTGTAGCGGCCGGGGCGAAGGAACCCCGCACATGCATGGCGCAGATCACGATTCTCGGCGTGTCCCGTCAGGGAAGCTGAGCCGGACGCACGGATTAGGCTGTGGCGTCATGGGAGCCGATTCGTCCACGTCGTCCGTGCCGACCATTGCCGCCGATCACCCCGGTGTGGGCGAACTGTTCGCGGTTCTCGCCTACGGTGAGATCTCCGCGTTCTACCGACTTGCGGAGGACGCCCAGATGGCGCCCACGCTGCAGGGGCGGGTGGCCTTCGCGAGCATGGCCGCGGCCGAGATGGCACACTTCGAGACCCTCCAGGCGGCGCTGACCGATCGCGGCCTCGAGATCTACGCGGCGATGGATCCGTTCGTGCGCGCCCTCGACGCATACCACGCGTCGACCGACCCGTCGACGTGGCTGGAGTCGCTGGTCAAGGCATATGTCGGTGACGGTATCGCCGCCGACTTCTACCGTGAGATCGCGCACTCCCTCGACCCCGCGGTCGGCGGCATCGTCCGCGAGGTCCTCGCCGAGGTGGGGCACTCCGAGTTCGTCGTGCAGGAAGTGCGGGCGGCGGTCACGGCGAGCAAGACCGAGAAGGATCGCCTGATGCTGTGGGGTCGGCGGTTGCTCGGCGAGGCGATCACGCAGGCACAGTTCGTGCTGGCCCAGCGCGAGGAACTGACCGACCTGGTGATGAACGCGACCGGCAGCCTCAACGGTGTGGCCGCGCTGTTCGACAACATGCAGGCCAAGCATTCCGAGCGCATGGCGGTGCTGGGCCTGCACTGAGGCGACTGTTCGCTGACAGCACAGCGCCGCAGCGGGCTGGACCGGTCGGTGCTGCACTAATCTGGCCGAGACAGCTGAAAGCGCTCGGAGAGTTCGGAGGTTGACCGTGGAGGTCAAGATCGGTGTAACTGACAGCCCGCGTGAGCTCGTCGTCAACAGCGCCCAGTCGCCCGACGAGGTGGAGGCGCTCGTGAAGGACGCGGTCGCCGGCAAGGCTGACGGTGTTCTCGCGCTCGTCGACGACAAGGGACGCAAGTTCCTGGTGCAGGCGGGACGGATCACCTACGTGGAGATCGGCCCGTCGGACAGTCGCAAGGTCGGCTTCGCGGCTACGAGCTAGAACCGAGACACACACGAAGGGCGCGCAGTCATCTCGACTGCGCGCCCTTCGTGTGTGATCGGAAGTGCCGGTCCCGGTTACTTGGACTCGGCGTGCAGCGGCACGTGCGACAGACCGCCCCACGCGAGCGCGACCGTCGTGTCGACGGCCTCCTCCTTCGGAATGGGGCGCGCGGCCTCGAGCCAGTACCGGGCCGTGAACTGGCTGGTCCCGACCAGGCCGACCGCCAGGATGCGGGCCCGGTAGGGGTCGAGCCCGGAGTCGTGCGCCACCAGGTCGAACACCGCATCGACACATGCCTCGGTGGCCTGCTCGACGCGGCGTGCCACCTGCGGCTCGCCCATCAGGTCGGACTCGAAGACCAGGCGGAAGCCCTGGGAGTCGTTGTCGACGAAATCGAAGAACGCCTGGACCGCCGCGCGCACTCGCTGCTTGTTGTCCGTCGTGGACCGCAGCGCCTGGCGCACACCCGAGATGAGACTGTCGACGTAGCTTTGCAGCACCGCGACGTACAGCTCGAGCTTGCCCGGGAAGTGCTGGTACAGCACCGGCTTGCTCACTCCGGCACACTCGGCGATCTCGTCCATCCCGGCGGCGTGATAGCCACGGCTGACGAAGACCTCGCTGGCGGCCGCGAGCAACTGAAGGCGCCGCGCATCCCGGGGTAGGCGGGTGCTGCGGCGGGTGCCCTGACCGTTTGCGGTCGTGGCGGCGCGATCGGAGTGTGTCCGATCCGCGAGTTCAGTCATGTCGCTCCCAATCTGCACAAAGAGCCCAGTTCGTTCGGTGTCCGACTTCACGAACGCCTCGGGGCAAGATAAATCATTTGAACGATACCCGGACGGTTCTCGGCCGCATTCGCTGTACTGAGTTGTCGTACCGAGTCGTCGTCCACGGTGACTGACGGTCACTCGGCGGTGCGTCGATGGACCCTGATCGGCCGGCGACAGGCCATCGGCGGCGCTCCTGGTGATGAGTATTCCAGGATCCCACGCCGAGCACCGCGGCGCGAGGGGAGCCCGCGGATTCAGGCGCACCGGGTGAACCGCTCGGCGGACTGTGAGATTCTGGCTGGGTGACTGACCGAGGAGGACCGCGCCTGGGGGGCACAGTTCCCGAGGTGTCCGACGACCCGACGTCCGGCGACATCAGGAACGGCGACAGCAGGAACAACGGATTCGATCCCGGTCGGGTGCCCGATCCGCACGAGCCGCTTCGGGCTCTGTGGGATCCGACACGCCGGAACATCGG
Organism: Rhodococcus sp. TAF43; assembly: GCF_052113525.1. Classification (NCBI taxonomy): domain Bacteria; kingdom Bacillati; phylum Actinomycetota; class Actinomycetes; order Mycobacteriales; family Nocardiaceae; genus Rhodococcus; species Rhodococcus sp. TAF43. The sequence goes on along the minus strand of NZ_JBFRDL010000006.1, from coordinate 59,632 downwards.
GCGCCCCCGCGTGCCACGCCCGGATCGTGCAGCGAGGAAGCAGAGCCGACTCGGCAAGTTCGTGTCGATGTACGGGTGGCGGGCATACGCAATCCCGGTGTTGCTGATCGTGACCGTGCTGGTCGTCGTGGACGCGGTCCGCGGCTTCGGAGACTCGGGTTCGAGCGCGTCGACCGACCCCGGATTCGGTGAGCTCAGCCACGAGGACGGCACGGACATCATCGGTGTCCCGCCGCTCGCCGACGGCAACTTCGCCGACACCGTGCCCGCCGGTGCGCTGCCCGACGGTGGTCCGTTCACCGCAACGGCCGCCGGCACGTGGCACGTGGTGCCCGGGACCACCGGACAGGTCGGTCAGGGCGCCGAGCGGGTCTTCACGTACACCGTGGAGGTGGAGGACGGGATCGACACCGCCGGATTCGGCGGCGACGAGTCGTTCGGCCGGATGGTGGACCAGACCCTCGGTAACCCCAAGAGCTGGACCAAGGACCCCCGTTTCGCGTTCCGCAGGGTCGATCAGGGAGACGTCGACTTCCGCATCTCGCTGACATCGCAGATGTCGATCCGTGAGGCGTGCGGATACGACATCCAACTCGAGGTGTCCTGCTACAACCCGGGCATCGAACGGGTCGTTCTCAACGAGCCGCGCTGGGTGCGCGGCGCGATCGGATTCCAGGGCGACATCGGCTCGTACCGGCAATACCAGATCAACCACGAGGTGGGGCACGCGATCGGGTACCGGGAGCATCAGCCGTGCGAGACCGACGGCGGATTGGCGCCGGTGATGATGCAGCAGACGTTCGGCACCGCGAACAACGACATCGCCGCGCTCGATCCCGAGGGCGTCGTCCCGATGGACGGCAAGGTGTGCCGGTTCAATCCCTGGCCGTACCCGCGAGTCTGAGCAAGGATCCGAGAAGGAGGGGCCGGCTGTGTCTGTCGCATCGTCCTCGAGCCCGCCCGTCGTCCACATCGGTGACACCGCCTGCTCCGGGTTCCTGTTCGACATGGACGGCGTCGTCACCGACACCGCGCGGGTCCACGCCCGGGCCTGGACCCGGCTGTTCGACGAGTTCCTCGACGAACGCGGCAAGGGCGAGGCGCACTTCACCGCGGACGACTACGTCAACTACGTCGACGGCCGGCCGCGGGTCGACGGGGTCGCGTCGTTCCTCGCGTCGCGGTCGATCGACATCCCGCACGGCGACCCGTCGGATCCACCGGAGGCACACACCGTGTGCGGGCTCGCGGCCCGCAAGGATGCGCTGTTCCTGCACGAACTCGACGAGAACGGCGTGGATGCCTTCCCGGGGACCGTGACACTGATCGAACGGTTGCGCGCCGCGCACGTCCCCGTTGCGCTGGTGACGGCGAGCCGCAACGCGAATCGGGTGCTGACGGCGGCGGGACTGGCCGACAGCTTCGACGCCCGCGTCGACGGCATCGACGTCGACCGGCTGTCCCTGGCCGGCAAGCCCGACCCCGCGACGTATCTCGAGGGCGCGAGGCGGCTGGGTCTGGCGCCGTCGCAGTGCGTCGTGCTCGAGGATGCTCTCTCGGGCGTCGAGGCGGGCCGCCGCGGGTCGTTCGGGGTGGTCGTCGGCGTCGACCGGACGCATCACGCCGCCGCGCTGCGCGAGGCGGGAGCCGACGTCGTGGTCGCGGATCCGATCGACCTCGAGGTGCGGTTCCCGACGGCCTAGGCTGGATGCGAGCGTTGAACGGTCGATGTCAGGAGTGTGCGGTGCCCGCGAGTAGTCAGCTTCCCCCACTGGTCGAACCCGCAGGGGAGTTGAGCCGCGACGAGGTCGCGCGGTACAGCCGACACCTGATCATCCCGAACGTGGGGACTAGCGGGCAGAAGCGGCTCAAGAACGCCCGCGTACTCGTGATCGGCGCCGGCGGGTTGGGCTCGCCCACACTGATGTACCTCGCCGCGGCCGGTGTCGGCACGATCGGCATCGTCGACTTCGACGTCGTCGACGAGTCCAATCTGCAGCGCCAGGTCATCCACGGCACCGCCGACATCGGACGGTCCAAGGCGCAGAGCGCGCGGGAGAAGATCCGGGAGATCAATCCGCACGTCGACGTGCGCCTGCACGAGTTCCGGCTCGAGGCGTCCAACGCGGTCGAGTTGTTCGGCGAGTACGACCTGATCCTCGACGGCGCCGACAACTTCGCCACCCGCTACCTCGTCAACGATGCTGCCGTCCTGGCCGGCCGACCGTACGTGTGGGGCTCGATCTACCGCTTCGAGGGGCAGGTGTCGCTGTTCTGGGACGCCGCGCCCGACGGCTACGGCGTCACCGGCATCACGCTGCGCGACCTCTACCCGGAGGCGCCGCCGCCGGGGACGGTGCCGTCGTGCGCGGAGGGCGGCGTGCTCGGTGTGCTGTGCGCGTCGATCGGATCGATCATGGCGACCGAGGCGATCAAGCTGATCACCGGCATCGGCGATTCGCTGCTGGGTCGGTTGATGATCTACGACGCGCTGGCGATGAATTACCGCACCGTGAAGCTGAGCCGCGACCCCGACCGGGTGCCGGTCACCGAACTGATCGACTATGACGCGTTCTGCGGTGTGGAGGCCGTCACCGACGCCGATCGGGAGTCCACGATCACGCCGATCGAACTGCGGGAGCTGATCGACTCGGGTGCCGACATCGCGATCGTCGACGTGCGGGAACCGGTGGAGTGGGACATCGTGCACCTGCCCGGTGCGACGCTGATCCCCAAGGGGCGCATCTTGTCCGGCGAGGCCCTCGCGGATCTGCCGCAGGACAAGCGCATCGTGCTGCACTGCAAGACCGGTATCCGATCGGCCGAGGCCCTCGCCGCGATCCGCAAGGCGGGTTTCGCCGACGCGGTGCATCTGCAGGGCGGCGTCATCGCGTGGGCGCAGCAGGTCGATCCGTCGCTTCCCGTCTACTGAGTCGGGTTGTCGAGTCCGTACCGGAGCGCCTCACCGATCCGACCGGTATCCGGCGGTAGCCTCAGGGCCGTGAGCTCTGCGCAACCTCCCCAGCACGTCTGTTCGACCTTCGGTCTCCGCGAGGTCGAACCGGTGGCCCTGGGCGCGGATTGGGAGGGCGGCTGGCGGTTGGGCGACGTCGTGCTCACCCCGGTCGCCGATCACGCCCGCGCGGCATGGTCCGCGAAGGTACGCGAAACCCTGGCCGTGGACGCGGTCCGGCTCGCCCGGCCGGTGCGCGCCACGGATGGCCGTTACGTCGTATCCGGTTGGCGGGCGGACACCTTCATCGTCGGGACCCCCGAGCCGCGCCACGACGAGGTGGTCTCGCTGTCGCTGCGCCTGCACGCGGCGACGGCGCAGTTGGAGCGCCCCCGATTCCTCGCGCAGCCGCCCGTCGCGCCGTGGGCCGATGTCGACGTCTTCGTCGCCGCCGACCGGGCCGCGTGGGAGACGGTGCCGCTGCGGTCGGCCAGGGCGGCGGGTGCGCTCGAGGACCTGTCGCCCGACGGTCAGCGCAGCGTGGAGTTGATCGGGCAGCTCGCTTCGCTGCGCAAGCCGGTGCGGTCCCCGGATCAGCTGGTGCACGGAGACCTGTTCGGCACCGTCCTGTTCGCGGGCAGCGCCGCGCCGGGCGTCACCGATATCACGCCGTACTGGCGTCCCGCGCCGTGGGCGGCCGGGGTGGCCGTCGTCGACGCGCTGTCGTGGGGCGGCGCCGACGAGGGCCTGATCGGACGCTGGGAAGACCTGCCGGAGTGGCCGCAGATGCTGCTGCGGGCGTTGCTGTTCCGGCTGTCGGTGCACACGTTGCACCCGCGGTCCACGCCCGATGCGCTGCCCGGCCTGATGCGTACCGCCGAACTGGTGCGCCTGATCCTCTAGCGTTCGTTCGCGTACCCGGCGAGCAGTTCGTCGAAGAAGCAGCGGGCGGCCCCGACGGCGCGGTCGGCGTCGCCGGCGATCACGGCCTCGACCAGCGAACTGTGCTCGTCGTGGAAGGCGGCCCCGGTGGCGGACACGTGCTTGAGGACCGTCGCCTCGATCGCGGGCAACAGTGAGTCGTAGAACTCGAGGTAGACGCGGTTGTGGCTGGCCGCGACGATGCCCCGGTGCAGCGCGATGTCGGCGGCAATCGCGGTGTGCAGGTCGGCCGACTCCCACGCCGTGATCCGGTCGTCGAGCAGGCCGCGCAGGGTCTCGATGTCGGAGTCGTCGCGGCGTTGCGCGGCCAGGCCGGCCGCGGTCACGTCGAGCGACTGGCGGAGCTCGAGGACGTCGCGTTCGTGGGCTCCGGCGAAGTACTTGCCGAGGGTGCCGCTGACCTCGGAGTCGGCGAGCACGAAGGTCCCCGAACCCTGGCGCCGTTCGAGCAGTCCCGAATGGACGAGGGCCTGAACGGCCTCGCGCACCGTGTTGCGACCGGTCCCGGTCAGCTCGGACAGCTCGGGCTCGGTGGGGATGCGCGTCCCGACCGGCCAGTTACCGGACCGGATCTCGTCACGGAGCTGTTCGGTCACCTGGGCGATCAGGGTGCTGCGGCGGACGGGTTGCACGGCGCTCCTGCGGGGTAGGCGGTCGTCTCACGAATTATGCTTTGCACACTTTCGTCCGGTCATCCTATGATTTCTCGGGTCGAGTGCAAAGGCCGTTCGGTCCGGGCACTCCCCATTCACCATCTCCCACGGGAACGAGGCAGTAGATGACCGCGTCCGCGACGTCCACACCCATACGAGGACCGCAGCCCCTGCTCGCGGGCCGGGTACTGGTTTTCGCGGCCATCGCGATGTCGGCGCTGACGCTGCGTCTGGCGGTCACGTCGTTCACGCCGCTCGCGTCGCAGATCAGTGACGACCTCGGTTTCTCGTCCACCGTCGTCGGCGTATTCGGCATGGTGCCCACGGCGATGTTCGCCGTGTTCGGTCTGCTCACCCCGGCAATCGCGCGCCGACTCGGGCTCGAATGGACAGCGCTGCTGGCGATGATGATGGCCGGCGTCGGCATGCTCACCCGCGCGATGGTCGGCGACACGTGGTCGCTGCTCGCGCTGTCGGCGCTCGCGCTCGGCGGCATGGGCATCGGCAACGTCGTGATCCCGCCGCTGGTCAAGCGGTACTTCAGCGATCGTCTGGCGCTCATGAGCTCGATCTACATCACGGGCGTGCAGATCGGCACGATCCTGCCGGCGACGGTCGCGGTGCCGCTCGCGGACGCGTTCGACTGGCGCATCTCGCTCGGTGTGTGGTCGCTGCTCGGGTTCGCGGCCGCCGCGCCGTGGCTGATGATCCTCGCCCGCGGCCGCAAGAAGACCTCTGCAGACACAGCCGCCGCGACCACCGCCGCGACGCTGTCGGCGGAGCATGCGCCCGGCCGGCCGTGGCGCTCGCCGGTGGGCTGGGGCATGGCCGGCATGTTCGGCATGACCTCGCTCATCACGTACTCGATGTTCACGTGGATCCCCGAGATCCTCACCGAGGCGGGAGCGAGCGAGTCGTTCGGCGGCAGCATGGTCGCACTGTTCTCGCTGATGGGTCTGATCGCGGCGTTCGGCGCGCCCACCGTGTGCGCGCGGATGCGGAACCCGTTCCCGATCGTCGTGGGCTGCGCGGTCTGCTACGCGATCGGCTTCACCGGGCTGTTCCTGGCGCCGATGTCGGTGCCGATCCTGTGGGTGATCATCATCGGGCTCGGGCCCAGCACGTTCCCGATGTCGCTGACGCTGATCAACCTGCGCACCCGCACCCACACCGGGTCGGCCGCGCTGTCCGGCTTCACGCAGGGCATCGGCTACACCGTCGCGTGCATCGGGCCGCTGCTGTTCGGCGTGCTGCACGAGTCCACCGGCGGGTGGGGTGCACCGTTCGCGCTGCTCGGCGTCGCCGTCGTCGTCGTCCTGATCTCCGCGTGGGCGGCGTGCAAGCCGCGCATGCTCGAGGACAGCTGGGGCGGCAAGACCGCCTGACCTGCAGGTCCGTAGACCTCACTGCCCGGATCTGCGCGGGTGAGCGAGAGTTGACGGACGGGTCATCGGGGGCATCACCGCGGCAACATCGGCCTCCTACCTTGGGGTTTCCCACACAGGTAGGAGGCCCAGGTGACCACACTCTCCGATCGGTCCACAGCACCGGATGCGCACGCGCCGGTGGTGCAGGGGCACTACATCGCGCGCTGGGACGCCGAGGACGTCGACGCGTGGGAGGCCGGCGGCAAGGACATCGCCCGCCGCAATCTCGTGTGGTCGGTGGTCGCCGAGCACGTCGGCTTCTCCGTCTGGTCGATCTGGTCGGTGATGGTGCTGTTCATGCCCACCGACGTGTTCGGCATCGACGCGGCCGGCAAGTTCTTCCTGGTCGCGGTCCCGACCCTCGTCGGCTCGGTGTTGCGGATTCCGTACACCGTCGCCACCGCCCGGTTCGGCGGCCGTAACTGGACGGTGTTCAGCGCGCTGGTGCTGCTGATCCCGACCGTGCTGACGCTGTGGTTCGTGATGCATCCCGGCACGTCGTACACGACGTTCCTGCTGGTGGCCGCCACCGCGGGCGTCGGCGGCGGCAACTTCGCGTCGTCGATGGCGAACATCAACGCCTTCTACCCGCAGCGGCTCAAGGGCTGGGCGCTGGGACTGAACGCGGGTGGCGGCAACATCGGTGTACCGGTGATCCAGTTGGTGGGTCTGCTGGTGATCGCGACCGCCGGAAATACCGCCCCGTATCTCGTGTGCGCGGTGTACCTCGTGCTGATCGCGGTGGCCGCGGTCGGCGCCGCCCTGTTCATGGACAACCTCGGCAACCAGAAAGCGGACCTGCGCTCGATGGCGCAGGCACTGCGGATCCGCGAGTCGTGGATCGTCAGCTTCCTCTACATCGGCACCTTCGGATCGTTCATCGGTTTCAGCTTCGCGTTCGGTCAGGTGCTGCAGATCAACTTCCTCGCCGGTGGCGCCAGTCCCGCGCAGGCCGCGCTGCACGCCGCGCAGATCGCGTTCCTCGGGCCGCTGCTCGGGTCGATCGCCCGCCCGATCGGCGGCAGGCTGGCCGACCGCATCGGCGGGGGCAGGATCACGCTGTACACGTTCGTGACCATGGTGTTCGCGACGGCGGTGCTGGTCGCGGCCGGGACCGTCGACGACAGCACGCCCGGTGCCGCGGGCGCCGGCGCGATGACGGCGCTGGTGATCGGGTTCGTGGTGCTGTTCGTGCTCTCGGGCCTCGGCAACGGCTCGGTGTACAAGATGATCCCGTCGATCTTCGAGGCGCGCTCCCGCGAACTCGCCGGGCTGGACCAACCGGCCCGGGCAGCATGGTCGCGCAACATGTCCGGCGCCCTGATCGGGTTCGCGGGTGCCGTCGGTGGTCTCGGCGGCGTCGGCATCAACCTGGTGCTGCGGGCGTCGTACAGCAGTCCCGCGAAGTCGGCGACGATGGCCTTCTGGGTGTTCCTCGGCTTCTACGTGGTGTGCGCGATCGTCACGTGGTTCGTGTTCCTGCGCCGCCCGTCGGTTTCGGAAGCGACTGCCGGACAGCCGATTGCGGTGTCGTCATGACGGCCACCCTCGCCGCCGCGACGGCGACGCACTGCCCGTACTGCGGTCTGCAGTGCGCGATGACGCTCACGCGCGAGGCCGGGAGCGTGACGGTCGCCGGACGCCAGTTCCCGACCAACCGGGGCGGGCTGTGCCAGAAGGGGTGGACCAGCGCCGAACTGCTGCGCCACCCCGACCGGTTGACGACTCCGCTGGTGCGCGACGCGGGCACGCTGCGACGGGCGACGTGGCCGGAGGCGCTGGACCGGGTCGTGGACGGCTTCCGTTCCGCACAGGACGCGGGCGGACGGGACGCGGTCGGGATCTTCGGCGGTGGCGGGCTCACCAACGAGAAGGCGTACATGCTCGGCAAGTTCGCGCGCGTCGCGCTCGGCACGTCGAACATCGACTACAACGGCCGGTTCTGCATGTCGTCGGCGGCCGCGGCGGGGATCCGCGCGTTCGGGCTCGACCGCGGACTGCCGTTCCCGGTCTCGGATCTGACGTCGGCGAAGGCGATCCTGCTCGCCGGCGGCAACGTCGCCGAGACGATGCCGCCCCTGGTCGGGCACCTCACGGCCGCCGCCGACTCCGGCGGGCTGATCGTCGCCGACCCCCGCCGCACCGCCACGGTGGAACGCGCGCTGGCCGGCGGGGGACTGCACCTGCAACTCGCGCCCGGCACGGATCTGCCGCTGGCCCTGGGCATGCTGCACCTCGCGGTCACGGAAGGCCACCTCGACCGGGAGTACGTCGAGGCGCGAACCGACGGGTTCGGCGACTCATGGCTCGCGGCGGCACAGTGGTGGCCCGAGCGCACCGAACGCGTCACCGGCGTGCCCGTCGCGTCGCTGCGCCGGGCGGTGGAGATCCTGTCGCGCTCCCGCCGCAACGACACCGGCGCCTACGTCCTCACCGCCCGCGGCGCCGAGCAGCACGCGACCGGCACCGACACCGTCTCGGCGTGGATCGCGCTCGCACTCACGCTGGGCCTGCCGGGACGCCGCGGCAGCGGCTACGGCGCCGTCACCGGGCAGGGCAACGGGCAGGGCGGCCGCGAACACGGGCAGAAGGCCGACCAGCTGCCCGGGTACCGCAAGATCACCGATCCCGTTGCCCGCGAACATGTTGCGCGGGTGTGGGGAATCGACCCGGCGGACCTACCCGGACCGGGGCGCAGCGCGTACGAGCTGCTCGACGCCCTCGGCCGCCCCGACGGTCCCCGCGCCCTGATGGTGCACGGCGCCAACCTCGCGGTGTCGGCGCCGCGGGCCGGCCATGTCGTCGACCGCCTGCGCTCGCTGGACCTGCTGGTGGTGTGCGACTTCCTGCTGTCGGAGACCGCCGCGATGGCCGACGTGGTGCTGCCGGTCCTGCAGTGGGCCGAGGAGGAGGGCACCATGACCAGCTTCGAGGGCCGGGTGCTGCGCCGTCGTCGCGCAACGACCCCGCCGGACGGGGCGCGCGGTGAGCTCGAGGTGTGGCGGGAGTTGGCCGTTCGGCTCGGGCAACCCGCGTCCCGGTTCCCGACCTCGCCGGAGGTGGTGTTCGACGAACTGCGCCGCGCGTCGGCGGGCGGTGTCGCCGACTACGCGGGTGTCACGTACGCGCGGCTGGATGCGGGCGAGGCGCTGCACTGGCCGTGCCCCGACGTCGCGCATCCGGGGACGCCGCGGCTGTTCCTGGACCGGTTCGCGACCGACGACGGGCGCGCGCGGTTCACCGCCGTCGAGCATCGCGGTCCCGCCGAGCCGACGGATACCGAGTTTCCGCTGCTCGCGACGACGGGACGGGTTCTGGCGCACTACCAGTCGGGCGCGCAGACCCGGCGGGTGGCCGAACTCGCGGCGGCCGCGGGACCGATGTTCGTCCAGGTCCATCCCGACACCGCGGCCCGCGTCGGACTGCGCGACGGCGACGCTGCGACGGTGGTGGCCCGGCGCGGTCGGGTGGCGGCGTCGGTCCGGTGCGACGAGTCGATGCGGCTGGACACCGTCTTCCTGCCGTTCCACTTCGCGGGCGACGCGCGGGCAAACCTGCTGACGAATCCGGCCCTCGACCCGACGAGCCGGATGCCGGAGTTCAAGGTGTGCGCGGTCCGCCTCGAGGCAGGGGCGGGGGTTCGGGCGTGACCCGGCGCGTGGTGATCGTCGGCAACGGCATGGCGGGTGCGCGCCTGGCCGAGGAGTTGCGCCGCCACGAACGCGACCCCGCGCGTCTCGAGGTCGTGGTGTTCGGCGCGGAGCCGCGCGCCGCGTACAACCGGATCCTGCTGTCGAACGTGTTGGCGGGCAGCATCACCGCGCGCGACACCCGGCTGCGGCCGGACGACTGGTGGGCGCGCAACCACGTCGACGTGCGAATCGGGGTGCGGGTGGAGGCGATCGACACCGGGTCGCGGGTGGTGCGCGGCGGCGACGGCACAGTGCTCGGCTACGACGAGGTGGTCCTCGCGACGGGCAGCACATCGTTCGTGCCGCCGGTCGAGGGGCTGGACGTCGCCGCCGCCGGGGTGGTCGCGTTCCGAACCGTCGAGGACTGCGACCGGATCGCCGACGCAGCGGCGCCGGGGTGCCGGGCGGTGGTGCTCGGCGGCGGCCTGCTGGGTCTCGAGGCGGCCCGGGGGCTGCTGCTGCGCGGCGCCGACGTCACCGTCGTGCACCCCAAGGCGGTGCCGATGGAACGGCAGATGGATGCGGGTGGCGGCACGGTCCTGACCCGTGTGCTGACCGGCCTGGGCATGCGGCTGCTGCTGAACCGGCGCGCGAAGACGCTGCGCGGCACCGGCACTGAACGCCTGCTCGTCCTCGACGACGGCACCGAACTGCCGGCCGATCTGATGGTGCTCACGGCGGGGATCCGGCCCGACACCGCGTTGGCGCGCGATGCCGGTGTCGTCGTCGACCACGGCGTCGTCGTCGACGACGGACTGCGCACCAGCGCCCCGCACGTGTGGGCGATCGGGGAGTGCGCGCAGCATCGCGGCGAGGTGTACGGGCTGGTGCAGCCCGGCTGGGAGCAGGCCGCGGTGGTGGCCGACCGGATCACCGGCGCCGATCCGGAATCCGAGTACCGGGGCAGCGAGACGGTGACCCGGCTCAAGGCCCACGACATCGACCTCGCGTCGATGGGGGACGTGGGTGCCGACCTGCACAGCGAGAACCACGAGGTGCTCACCGTCGCCGACCCGGCGCGCGGACGCTACGCCAAGGTCGTGGTGCGCGACGAGCGGATCGTCGGCGCGGTCCTGCTCGGCAGCCCCGACGTGGTCGGCACCGTCACCCAACTGTTCGACGCCGGACTGCCGGTGCCGCACGACCGCATGGTGCTGCTGACCGGCCGCGGCGCCGCGGCCACCGAATCGGTGAGCCCCGCCGGGATGCCGGGCGGCGCGGTGATCTGCCGCTGCAACTCGGTGACCAAATCGAATCTCACGGTCGCGTGGCGGTCCGGGGCGCGGTCGCCGGCCGCGCTGGCGACCGCGACCCGCGCGACGACGGGGTGCGGCGGATGCAGTGCCGCGGTGGAGGGCATCTGCGAGTGGCTGCGGAGCAGTGACCCCCAGGCAGGGGATCCCCACAACGACGACGACGACGAGACCCACGACGAACGAGAAACACCGTCCCGGAAGGAAGGTGCGGCATGAACGAACGGACCGCGATCGTGATCGGACACGGCATGGTGGGCCACCGCTTCGTGGAGGCGCTGCGGGCGCGCGACGAGGCCGACGCCTGGTCGGTGACCGTGCTGTGTGAGGAGGCCCTGCCGGCGTACGACCGGGTGGCGCTGTCGTCGTACGTCGGCTCCTGGGATGCGAAGGAACTCGCCCTGGCGGGCAACGACTTCGCCGGCGATCCCGCCGTGGACCTGCGGGTGGGGGTGCGGGCGGACGCGATCGACCGGGACGCGCGCACCGTGACGACGTCGACGGGCGAGACGTTGGCCTACGACGCGTTGGTGCTGGCGACGGGTTCGTACCCGTTCGTCCCGCCGGTGTCCGGACACGATCACGACCTGTGCTTCGTCTACCGCACCCCCGGCGACCTCGACGGCATCCGGGCCCGCGCGGAGGCCGCCGGGCCGGGCGCCGTCGGCGTCGTGGTCGGCGGCGGCCTGCTCGGGCTCGAGGCCGCGAACGCGCTGCGCCAGTTGGGGATGTCGCCGCACGTCGTGGAGCACAACGCCCGGCTGATGCCGTTGCAGGTCGACGAGGGCGGTGGTGCGGTGCTGGCCCGCCTCGTGACCGACCTCGGGCTCACACTGCACACCGGAACGGGAATCGGTTCGATCACCGACGGATCGGACGGCGTCCGGGTGGAGCTGTCCGACGGGTCGGTGATCGACGCCGCGCTGCTGGTGTTCTCGGCGGGTGTCCGCCCGCAGGATCGGCTGGCCCGCGACGCCGGTCTCGACATCGCCGAACGCGGCGGCATCCTCACCGACAGCGGTTGCGTCACATCCGATCCCGCGGTATTCGCGGTGGGAGAGTGCGCCGCAGTGGAGGGACGCTGCTACGGCCTGGTCGCACCCGGCTACACGACGGCCGAGGTGGTGGCCGACCGCCTGCTCGGCGGCGATGCGGTGTTCCCCGGCGCAGACCTGTCCACCAAGCTCAAGCTGCTCGGTGTGGACGTCGCGAGCTTCGGCGACGTGCACGCCGTCACACCGGGCGCCCTCGAGGTGGTGCTCAGCGACGCCGCGAAGGGGACGTACGCCAAGCTCGTCGTCTCCGACGACGCGAGGACCCTGCTCGGCGGGATCCTGGTCGGCGACGCGTCGGCGTACGGCTCGCTGCGTCCGCTGGTCGGCCGGGAACTGCCCGGCGACCCGGCCGCGCTGATCTCGCCGGCCGGTGAGAAGCCCGGCGCGGGAACACTTCCCGATGACGCCCAGGTGTGCTCGTGCAACGCCGTGACCAAGGGGGAGATCTGTGCGGCGATCACCGACGGGGCGTGCGACGTCGCGGCGGTGAAGTCGTGCACCGGCGCCGGGACCACGTGCGGCGGGTGCCTGCCGACGGTGAAGGCACTGCTCGCGTCGTCCGGCGTGGAGCTGTCGAAGGCGCTGTGCGAGCACTTCACCCAGTCGCGGGCCGAGCTGTTCGAGATCGTCCGCGCCACCGGTACCCGCACGTTCTCCGGGCTGATCGGGCAGTACGGCACCGGAACGGGTTGCGACATCTGCAAACCCGTCGTCGCGTCGATCCTGGCGTCGACGTCGTCGGAGCACGTACTGGGCGGCGAGCAGGCGTCGCTGCAGGACACCAACGACCACTTCCTCGCCAACATCCAGCGCAACGGTACCTATTCTGTGGTGCCGCGGATGCCGGGAGGGGAGTGCACGCCGGAACAGCTCATCACGATCGGTGAGATCGCGCGGGACTACGGTCTGTATCTCAAGGTGACGGGCGGTCAGCGCATCGACCTGTTCGGCGCGCGGGTGGAGCAGCTACCGGAGATCTGGCGCCGGCTCGTGGACGTCGGTATGGAATCCGGTCAGGCGTACGGCAAGTCGCTGCGCACYGTGAAGAGCTGCGTCGGGTCCACGTGGTGCCGGTACGGCGTCCAGGACTCGGTGGGCATGGCGGTGCGGCTCGAGAACCGCTACCGCGGGCTGCGGGCGCCGCACAAGATCAAGTTCGGGGTGTCGGGGTGTGCGCGCGAGTGCGCCGAGGCGCGCGGCAAGGACGTCGGCGTCATCGCGACCGAGAGCGGCTGGAACCTCTACGTCGGCGGCAACGGCGGGCAGACCCCGCGGCAGGCGCAGCTGTTGGCCGGTGGGCTCGACGACGCCACCCTGATCCGGTACATCGACCGTTACCTCATGTTCTACGTCCGCACCGCCGACCGGCTGCAGCGGACCGCGCCGTGGATCGAGTCGCTCGAGGGCGGCCTCGAACACCTGGCCGCGGTGGTGTGCGACGACGGCCTCGGCATCGCCGACGAACTCGAGGACGCGATGGCCCGGCACGTCGCCGGCTACCGCGACGAGTGGGCGGGCGTGCTCGACGATCCCGAGAAGCTGTCGCGGTTCGTCTCCTTCGTCAACGCCCCCGAGGTGCCCGATCCGACCGTGGCGTTCGACGACTCCGGCCCGCGCAGGATCCCGGTCCTGATCGGCATTCCGGACGTTCCGGACGGGAGGCGGGAAAGCTCCTCGCGCCGGTAATCGCCGGGTAACCCCGAAGAAACAACCCGACCGTTCAATGAGCAACAGCACAGGGAGGACTGCGATGACGGTGATGGAAAGCTGGGTGTCCGGCACGACCGACACCCACGAGACGGCCTTCGTCACGGAGGAGCGGCACTGGACGTCGGCGTGCGCGCGGGGGCACCTGACCCCCGGCCGCGGCGTGGCCGTGCTGCTGCGGGGCGGTGCGCAGGCGGCGCTGTTCCTGCTGGCGGACGGGAGCCTGCGGGCGGTGGGCAACATCGATCCGTTCGGGCGGGCCGCGGTGATGTCCCGCGGCCTGGTGGGGGACCGCGGTGGCGAGCCGACGGTGGCGTCTCCACTGCTCAAACAGGTGTTCTCGCTCAACGACGGGCGCTGCCTCGACGACGACGGGGTCCGGTTGCCCGTGTACCCGGTGCGGGTGGTTCGCGGTCGCGGCGACGACGTCGTGCAGGTGTGTGTGATCCCGACGAGGGAAGGTTCACCGTGACGGCAGGGGTCCCGCCGACCGGCGACGAACTGCGTGGATTCACGGTCGGGATCACCGCGTCGCGGCGGGCCGACGAGTTCGCGACACTGCTGACGCGGCGCGGGGCCGACGTCGTGCACGCGCCCGCGATCCGGATCATCCCGCTCGCCGACGACGCCGAACTGGCGCGGGTGACGGATGCGGTCGTCGGCGATCCTCCGGACGTCGTGGTCGCGACGACCGGCATCGGGTTCCGCGGCTGGATGGGGGCGGCCGAGGGCTGGGGCCGGGCCGAGCAGTTGCTCATCGCGCTGGGGGCCAGCCGCATCATCGCCCGCGGCCCCAAGGCGAAGGGCGCCGTCCGGGCGGCCGACCTGCGTGAGGAGTGGTCGCCGGAGTCGGAATCGTCGGCCGAGGTGCTCGAGTATCTGCTCGCGGAGGGCGTGGCCGGGCGGCGCATCGCGGTCCAGTTGCACGGCGCGACGACGGAGTGGGAACCGATCCCGGACTTCTGTGCCGCGCTGCGGTCGGCCGGAGCCGACGTCATCGCGGTGCCCGTGTACCGCTGGACACCGCCCGACGACTGCACCGCGCTGGACCGGATGATCGACTGCGCCGCGACGGGCGGACTCGACGCCCTGAGCTTCACCAGTGCGCCCGCCGTGGCCTCGATCCTGGGGCGGGCCAAGGAGACCGGGATGCTCGAGCCGCTGTTGCGGGCGCTCGGTGGCGGTGTCGCGGCGGTGTGCGTGGGTCCGGTGACGGCGGCACCGCTCGCCTCGTTGGGGGTGCCGACCACCGCTCCGGGCCGGTCGCGGCTGGGGTCGCTGGCCCGGCACATCGCGGAGGAACTGCCGCGGCGGGCCGGCCGGCTTCGTGCGGGCGGGCACGAGATCAGCGTGCGGGGTAACTGCGTCGTCGTCGACGGTGAGGTCCGGCAACTGCCACCCGCGGGCATGGTGTTGATGCGCCGCCTGGCCGAACGGCCCGGGTTGGTGGTCTCTCGTGCGGATCTGCTGGCGGCGCTGCCCGGTGGCAGCGACGACACGCACGCGGTGGAGACGGCGATCGCGCGGTTGCGCGGCCATCTCGGTGCGCCCAAGGCCGTGCAGACGATCGTCAAGCGTGGGTATCGGTTGGCGCTGGATCCGGCCGACTACGACCGACTGCTCGAGCCGAGCCGACCGTGACCGGCCCCGCCTTCGTGTTGGTCGCGCACGGCACCCGCAGTCGGGTCGGGGTCGACACCGTCGCGGAACTCGCTGCCGCGGTGGCCGATCGGATCGGGCCGGTGCGCACCGCGTTCGTCGACGTGGTGGGGCCCTCGCCGGCCGAGGTGCTGCGCGACGTCCACGGTCCCGCGGTGCTGGTCCCGGCGTTCCTGGCGTCGGGCTACCACGTCCACACCGACGTGCCGCGCCTCGTCGCCGAGAGTCGGCACCCCGGTGTGACCGTCACGAAGGCGCTCGGCCCCCACCCGGTCCTTGCGAAGGTCCTGGAGCTACGCGTACGCGAATCCGGTTGGCGGCCAGGAGACGCCATCGTGCTGGCCGCCGCCGGTTCGTCGGATCCGCGGGCCCGCCACGACGTCCGGCGAGCCGCCGCGATGCTCTCGGTTCGGGTGCGCCGCGAGGTCCCCGTCGCCTACATCGCGACCAGGTCGCCGACAGTGCCCGAGGTCGTCGAGCGCCTGCGATCGGAGGGGGAGCGTCGGGTGTTCGTCGCGTCCTACCTGCTCGCGCCGGGTCTGTTCCATGCCCGACTTCACCAGGCCGGCGCCGACGGTGTCGCCGCGCCGCTGGGTGCGGACCCGGCGATCGTCGACCTGATCGCGGAGCGGTTCAGCGCGCGAAGCCCAGTTGGCGTTGCGCGTTCGACAGTGCACTGACGATGCAGGTACCGATCGGCCCGAGCCGGTCGAACATCGTGGTGCTGCCGATGGAGATGCCGTCGACGCTGATGTGATTGTCGGCCTCGAGGCCGATCTCCGGTCCCTCGGGCAGCCGTGACAGCGCCAACGTGAGGTCGGCGTTGATGAAGCCGATTCCCTCGGTTCCCCAGTTGGTCATCAGGCTCGTCGTCTCGCCGACCATCGCGGCACGCACGAACGGTGACGGCTCCTCGCCCGCGACCACGGGAACCTGGTACTGCCATATGCGCTTCCGGCTCGCCCCCTCGTGATCTCCCAGCGACGGTGACCAGCCGGCGGGGTGGTCGTCGCTTCCGATCCACGGATGTGACGGCGCCTGCAGCGGTTCGAGGAGGCTGAGCGGCGGCGGCTGCGGGCTCTCGGGCCGGGTCCACAGTTCCCCCGGCGGCTGGACGCCGCGGCGCAGGAAGACCACCGTTGCCCGTGCGACGGGCTCACCCTTCTGCAGCAGTTCGCCGTCGGCGACGCGGATACGGTTGCCGGTCCGCACGCTGCGGGTCACGACGTCGATCCGCTCGGCGCGCGCGGGCCGGAACAGGTCGACCGTGAGCCGGGCCGGAACGAATCCCTCTGCGCCGTGATCGTTCTCGATGTCGCGGGCGAGCAGTCCGGTGAGTGCGGGCCCGTTGATCATGTCGGACGACCATTTGCTGATCCCCAGTGGCAGCGGCGAGAAACCGTCCCCGTCGCGGGTGAGGAAAGCGATCGATTCGTTCATGGGTGCGCCCACTCCTTCTTCGGTATGTGCCTTCCTGGAACATACGACAAGGGAAGTGACGGGCGGCACATCGGCGTACCCGGGGGACGCACGGATCTTGCGCAGTGGTGTGCAGGAACCGCCCCGATTCCGCGGGTACCGGACTACGGTGAAGAACGACCGGGCACGCTCGGCCGACCGACACTTCCAGGTCCAGGACTCGGAGCGTGCGAGGCGGACGTCGGCGCAGGCCGGGAAGAAGGTTCTTCAGATGACCGCGACATCAGTCGACAGGCAGGGCTTCAGTTCACTCCGCCAGGGCGGACTCAACTGGGACGCGTTTCCCCTCAGGCTGTTCGTGAAGGGCAACGCCAAGTTCTGGAATCCCACCGACCTCGACTTCACGCAGGACGCCGAGGACTGGCTGGAACTCAACAGCGAACAGCAGCGCAGCGCGACGTACCTGTGCGCGCAGTTCATCGCCGGCGAGGAAGCCGTCACCGAGGACATCCAGCCGTTCATGAGGGCGATGGCCGCCGAGGGACGCTTCGGCGACGAGATGTACCTGACGCAGTTCTGCTTCGAGGAGGCCAAGCACACCCAGGTGTTCCGGCTGTGGATGGACGCGGTGGGGCTCACCGGCGACCTGCATCCCTTCGTCGCGGAGAACCCCTTCTACCGCACGCTGTTCTACGAGGAACTGCCCCGATCGCTGCGGGCCCTCGAGACCGATCCGAGTCCGGCGAACCAGATCCGGGCGTCCGTCACCTACAACCACGTCATCGAGGGCAGCCTCGCGCTCACCGGCTACTACGCGTGGCAGAAGGTATGTACCAAGCGCGGAATCCTGCCGGGCATGCAGGAGTTGATCAAACGGATCGGCGACGACGAACGCCGGCACATGGCGTGGGGCACCTTCACCTGCCGTCGGCACGTGGCCGCCGACGACCGCAACTGGGATCTGGTGCAGGAGCGGATGGGGGAGTTGCTCCCGCACGCACTCGGCATGATCCAGTGGGTCAACGACCAGTTCGAGGAGCAGCCGTTCGGCCTCGACCCCGACGAGTTCGTCGCGTACGCCGCGGACCGCGCGCAGCGGCGCCTCGGAGCGATCGAATCCGCCCGGGGCCGCTCGGTCGAGGAGATCGACCTCGACTACTCGCCCGAGACCCTCGAGGACAAGTTCGGGGCGGAGGACGCGGCGGCGATCACCGATGCCGCGGCGGAGGCCGCGACCGCGTGAGCTGAATCTCCATCTCAGAGATCGCTTAATCGGCGCGACTACCGTTCGCGGACCTATGAGCGAACACGAAAATGCCCGCCGCAGGCTCTCGGCTCGGCAGGTTGCGATGATCTTCGGTCTCCTCGTCGTTGCCGTGGTCGGCGCCGTCATCTACTTCACCGCGACGGCCGACGACCCCGGCTCGACCGCCGACCCCGGGTCCGCCGAGCAGGCGCCGCAGGCGGATCCGGGCGCGGACGCGCTGGCGCAGGCTTGGCGCAGCCTGCAGCAGACGAGCCTGCCGCTGTCGCTGCTCAGCGGCGGCGTGAGCCAGTTGGTCGACGGCGGCCGCCAACTCGACGACGGTGCCAACCAACTCTCGGTCGGGCTGGGGCAGGCGCGCGACGGGGCTGGTCAACTCTCGAGCGGGTTGACTGAACTCAGCGGCGGCGTCGGGCTTCTCGGCGACGGCGCGCAGCAGATCAGCGGCGGTGTCGACGAGGTGGTCGACCGCCTGAGCGGGCTGGGGGAGATCCAGGGTCAGGTCACCGGCTCGCTGCGCCAGGTCGCGGCGGCCTTGTCGGCGTCCCCGGACCCGGTGGCGCAGGGCGCGTCCGCCCGGGTCACCGACCTGGTCGCGCAACTCGACGCCGAAGGGATGGGGCCGGACACCCTCGCACAGCTCACGATGCTCGAGGACGGGGCACGTCAGCTGTCGTACGAACTCAACGATCCGTCGGCTCAGTTCGTCAGCGGTGTGGGCCAGATCGCGGACGGCGCGCGGCAGCTCAGTGACGGGCTGGTTCTCCTCGACGACGGCGGCAAGGCCCTCGCCGACGGAACCGGCCAGCTGGTGGACGGCACCGGACCGATCACCGGTGTGGTCCAGGGGCTCTCGACGAACGTCTCGGACGCGTCGAAGGCGCTGCCGTCGGCCCAGGCGCCGACGTCGGGCGCCGACGCCGAGCCCCAGGCCGCGGTGGAGGCCGACGAGGCCGGCTTACCTGCGTGGCTCTATGTCGTTGTGGTGCTTGTGGTTCTACTCGGAGCCGCCATTGCGTGGGGCTCCTTCGTCCTGGGTCGTCGATCAGTTGCGAAGCCGTGAGTCACGTGGGGTGAAACGCGCATGGCAGCATGGTCGTGATCGAGATGGTCGTGATCAAGATGGTCGTGATCAGCCACCATCGCAGGAAGGCACTCATGCGTCACACCGTCGCCCGCATGCTCGGTACGGGCCTCACGGCTGCTGCCCTCGTCCTCACACCGGCCCTCGCTGCGCCGTTCGCCGCCGCTTCGGGCACGGGCTCGCTGGGCCTCACGCCGATGGGTGTGGTCCCCGCTTCCGAGTCGGCGATCCAGCAGCAGTTCGGCGTTGCGGGCCCACATCCTGTTACCCAGACCCGTAACCCGCAGGACTGCGCGGGCCTGACCGAGCTGTACGTGCGCGTCGTCCGCCTCGGCTTCGACGTGCAGGACGAGATGAAGTGTTTCGGCACCTTCCCCGACTCCGGTCTGGGCAGCCCCGTCGGTGTGGAGTTCTACTACCCCGACGACATTGCCGAACTCGGCGCGGTGCCGCTCGTGTTGTGGACGCCCGGCATCCTGGTCGAACCGGGGATCTACGACTCCACCGCCCGGCACCTGGCGAGCCACGGCTACGTCGTCGCGGTCAACTACTCGCTCGTCAACTGGTTCGGCCTCACACACGAGATGGGCGCGCAGGCCGCGGCGGCGGCGAACGCCGACGAGGCCGGCCCGCTGTACGGCCACATCGACCTGACCCGCACGGTCGTCGCGGGCCATTCCGCCGGCGGTGGCTCCGCGCTGATCTCCGGCGGGCGCCTGCAAGAGGTCGGCACGCAGTTCGACCCGGACTTCCGTGTCGTCGGTGCCCTTGCGGTCGAGCCCGGTCCCGCGACGCTCGGCATCGGGGTGCCGCCGTCGACGGTGCCGACGCTGATCGTCACCGGCAGCGCGGATTTCATCGTTCACCCGGCAGGCTGGCCGTCGCTCGTGCAGTATCCGCAGGTGCAAGCGCCCGCGTGGCTGACAACGGTGCGTGGCGCGAGTCACGGCAAGCCCATGGACGGCCCCGCCAACTCCGTGTTCCCGGCCCTCGAAGTCGCTTTCCTCGACTACGTGACGAAGGACTCGGCCGCGGCGAAGGAGATCTTCCTCGGTACCGACTACGCCCTCGCCACCGACGGTGCGCTCGTGAACACCGAGCGCAATACCCAGGCCGACGCGCTGCGGTAGATCGGTGTTCTTGCACTGCTGCTCGTGGTGGCGGTGGTCGCTCGCGTTTCCTTCGTCCGGGGCCGTCGCCACGCGCCGGGGAGTGTGYGGAGTACGTTCCCAGGTTCCGCCGGCCCCGAGGGGCGCGGCCGGAGCCGCACCCCTCGGGGAATCGTGCCGGTTCTTCGGTCAGATGTCGCCGAACGCTGCGGCGTACCGGATGGTGCCGCTCGGGATCCGGCGTCCGTCGAGGGCGAGCACCATGAGTGCGTCGTCGGGGACGTCGACGTTCATCCCGACGCCGTGCTCGGACGCGCGGGCGAACCCGAACCTCGGGTAGTACGTCGGATGCCCGAGGACGGTGACGAAGTGCTCACCGCGCGCCTTCGCGGCCTCGAGGACGGCGCGGATGGCGGCGGAACCGGCGCCGGTTCGCTGATACGCCGGGAGCACCGAACACGGTGCCAGACACAGTGCAGGGGTATCGCCGATGTGGCAGCGAGTGAGCAGGGCATGCCCGACGGCGTTGCCACCCTCGTCGAGAGTGAGCATCGACAACCCGTCGATCCATGCCGGTTCCTCGCGCAACGCGTCGACGAGGTCGGCTTCCTCGGCGGTCTCGAAGGCAGCGAGGGTGATCTGTCTGACAGTCTGGATGTCCTCGTCGGTTTCCGGACGTGTCGTCCAGTGTGAGCGAGTGTTCATGTCGTACTTCCATTTCTGTGGTTCGGGTGGATGTCAGCGCTGCCGGTCGCGGAACCGGTAGAGGGCCCGAATGTCGCGGGTGATGGCCTTGTCGGTCGCGGTGCGCTTGCCGGCCTGTCGTGCGTCGGAACGGGAGGCCGCCCACTGGGTCTCGCGCAGCATTCTGCGGTAGCGGTCGAGTCGGCCGAAGTCGAGTCGACCGTCCGTCACCGCGTCCTGCACGGCGCATCTCGGTTCGGTGCGGTGCTCGCAGTCCCGGAATGCGCAGCCCTGGGCGAGCTCCTCGATGTCGGCGAACACGTGCCGGGCGCCGTCGGTGACGTCGTGCAGGCCGATGCCCCGCAGTCCTGGAGTGTCGATGATCACGCCCCCGCCCGGAAGCGGAAGCAGTTCCCGGTGCACCGTGGTGTGCCGTCCCTTGCCGTCCGTCGCGCGGACCTCGCTCGTCTCCATCCGGTCGGTGCCGAGCAGAGCGTTCGCCAGCGAGGACTTCCCGGCGCCGGACGGTCCGAGCAGCACCGTGGTTCCCGACAACGACCGGACCAGGCCCTCGATGCCCGCACCGGTGTGGACACTGACGGTGACGATGTCGACGCCGGGCGCCACGGTGGACATTTCGGCGGCCGCCACTTCCGGATCACATTCGGCGGCATCGGCTTTCGTCAGCACGATCACCGGCGTCGTGCCGGCATCCCAGGCGAGGGCCAGTAACCGCTCGATCCGGCCGGGTTTGATCGGTGCCGCGAGCGAGGCGACGACGCCGACGGTGTCGATGTTGGCGGCAAGGACCTGTCGATGTGACGTTCGATCCGCCGACGCACGTGCGATCGAGCTGCGCCGGGGGAGTAGTGCCACCAACTCGGGCCGTGGACCCGGACGGAGCGCTGCCCAGTCGCCCGTGCACACCGTGTGCTCGGAGTCGGGAGTAACGACCGCAGTGCTGTCGGCGCGAACCGCGCCTGCCTCGGTCAGTGTGTCGCAGCGACCACGGTCGACGCGGGTGACACGGGCCGGGACCAGTCCGTGTTCGGCGTGCCCGGTGAACATGGCGGCGAACCTGCCGTCCCAGCCGAGTGCGGCGAGGTCGAACTCGGGAGTGGAGGTGGATCGTGGTGAAGACGGTGATGAAGACGGTGATGAAGACATGGTGAGACCCTTCGGGATTCGGGCCCTGTCGGACGACGCGCTTCACCCTCGGAACGCACACGTGCGCACCGTCGACGAGAAGGGGAGTCGTCTCAGACCGGGACCCGGGACGTGAGGATGGTCCGGGCACTGCCCGCGGCAGTGGTCTTCACCGCAATCATCGACTCACCTCCCTGTCTCACTCGCTTCAGAACGTTCGGCGACCACTCTAACGGCGCCGCGCGGCCCTTGCCACTGTGTTTCGAGGTGCCACGGGGAGGGCGTCGCGCCCGGAATGTCCGCGTCCGATAGTTTGCGATACGTACCTTCGGGTTGGTTTCATCGTCGGGCACGTATGGTCGGGGACTTCACTGTGGTCGGGGATGACTGGGGAGGGTCGGCGTCGGATGCCGTATCTGGGTTTGATCGTGATGGTCCTGTGGATCGTGTGTCTCGTCGACGTGATCGTCGCCGAGGAGACCGCGGTGCGGAACATCCCGAAGGTCGGTTGGGCGATCATCGTGCTGTTGCTGCCGCTGATCGGTTCGGTGCTGTGGCTCGTTGCCGGACGGCCGGACGGCGGGTACGCGCCGCGCCGGGCCGGGGCGTCGTCGGGGTTCCCCGAATACGACCGTCCGGGCCGGCAGGTGGCGCAGCGGTCGGAGGACGACGAGGAGTTCCTGCGCCGCTGCCGCGAGCGCGCGGAGGAGCAGCGTCGGATCGGTCGTCAGCAGCGGGAGGGTCTCTCCGACGGCTGACCTCCGCGGGATCCTGGTCGGGGTTGCGCTGTCCACGCTCGGCTGTGCCCGAAAACTCGTTGGCACCGTGTCAGCGCCTCGGTTAGGGTTCCCCGCATGCATGCAGGCACTGTGTCGATGAAGCCGTGGTCGCTCCGCTGACGGCGGCGACGACCCGAATTCCGACGACTTCTTCCACGCCGCCGTCCGAGTAGACATGCCGGGCGGTAATTCGTGCTGCCCCGGCTCCTTCCTCGAGCTGCGGAGTATCAGTGTCTGTTTCCCACACGGGCCGAAGAGGCCTGTCCACACCCGACCACACACATGACCACCTCTCGTCCACGGATCACCTACCCGCGGGCGCACATGCACACCTGCGAGCAACCTCGGTCCGTGTCGCGCTCGGGTCGCGTCCGGTTCTGGCGGACGTCTCCGTCACGGTGTCCTCCCGATCGCGCCTTGCGGTCGTCGGTGAGAACGGGCGCGGCAAGACCACGCTGCTGCACGTTCTCGCCGGAATCCTGCAACCCGACAGCGGAACCGTCAGTCGGGCCGGCACCGTCGGTATCGCTCAGCAGGCCATACCTTTTCGGGAGGGCGAGACCGTCGGCGCACTCGTCGCCGATTCGGTGGAGCCCGCGGTGCGGGCACTGCGGGAACTCGACGCCGCGACGATCCTGCTCGCCGACGGAGCGCCGGGAGCCGACGACGCCTACGCGTCGACGTTGGAAGCCGCGACCCGGCTCGACGCCTGGGACGCGCAGCGGCGAGTGGACATCGCGCTGTCGGCGCTCGACGCGTGCACCGACCGGGAGCGCCCGTTGGCGACGCTCTCGGTGGGGCAACGCTATCGAGTTCGCCTGGCGTGCCTGCTCGGGGCCGCACCGGACATACTGCTGCTCGACGAGCCGACAAATCACCTCGACCGGGGCGGATTGGACTTCCTCACCGACCGCCTACGTGCCCACTCCGGCGGGCTGGCCGTCGTCAGTCACGACCGCGCGCTCCTGCGCGACGTCGCCGAGGAGGTCCTCGACCTGGATCCGAGCCAGGACGGCCGTCCGCAACTCTTCGCGGGAGGCCGTGCGGGGTGGCAGGAGGGTCGTCGTCGCGCCCGCGAGCGATGGAAACGCGAGTACGAGGACCAACTCGCCGAGCGGGCGCGCCTGCAGGACGCCGTCGCCGACGCCCGCGATCGGCTGAGCACCGGATGGCGACCCGACAAGGGCCACGGCAAGCACCAGCGCCAGTCCCGGGCGCCGGGCCTGGTCCGGGCGCTTCACCGCCGCCGGTCCGACCTCGATGCGCACACCGTCACCGTGCCCGAACCGCCACTGCGGCTGCGGTTCCCGGACCTGACCGTCCGACCCGGCGCACCTCTGCTGCGGTGTGACGACGTCACCGTGGCGGGTCGGCTGGATTCCCCCGTCACGCTCTCGCTGGATGCGGGGGAACGACTCCTGGTGACTGGCCGCAACGGTGCGGGCAAGTCCACACTGCTCGACGTGCTCGCGGGTGTGCTGGAGCCGTCCACCGGCAGCGTCCACCGCCGAGCCGCCGCCCGGATCGCGCTGATCGGCCAGGAAGTGCCCGACTGGGAGTCCGAGTTGACCGCGCAGGAACTCTACGACCGCCACATCCGGGGGCTCGGGCACGACGTCGAACCGATACCGCTGACGTCGACGGGCCTGCTGGAGAATCAGGCACGCCGGACGCCCGTGGGGCGACTGTCGCAGGGACAGCAGCGCAGGCTCCATCTCGCGATGCAGCTCGCCGGGCGCCCCATGCTGCTCATCTGCGACGAACCCACGAACCACCTGTCCGGGTCTCTGGTCGACGACCTCACCGCCGCACTGTCGGACACGCCGGCCGTCGTCGTCGCCACTCACGACCGGCAGATGCTCGCCGACCTCGCGCATTGGCCGCACCTGGCCCTGTCCGCCGACGCCGATGCCGACAAGGAGCCCACCTGAGGGTTCCCTGTGTGATTACCGTCCAGCGGAACATGACCTACACCACAACGCCTTTCGGGATTAGCGTGTCGGTCCACCGGCCGGGCTGTGGTCCGGAATCGGATCGACGCTCGAGCAGGAGGATCCTGAATGGTGGATTGGAACGAAGAGACCGACGTTGTCGTGATCGGGTCGGGTGGCGGCCTCGCCGGCGCCTACACCGCTGCGCGCGAGGGTCTTTCGGTCAAGGTCATCGAGGCGACGGACAAGTTCGGTGGCACTACCGCCTACTCCGGCGCCGGCCTGTACTACCCGAACAACGCCGTTCTCAAGCGTGCGGGTGACGACGACACCCCCGAGGACGCCCGCGAGTACTTCCGTGCCGTGGTCGGTGACACCGCTCCGGTTGAACTGCAGGACGCGTACCTGGACAACGGTCCCGCGCTGATCGACTACCTCGAAGAGGACGCCGGCGGCTACTTCGAGTTCATGGCCTACCCGTGGCCCGACTACTTCCACGACGCGCCCAAGTCGCGCCCCGGCGGCCGCCACATCATGCCGGCGCTGCTGGATCCGGCCCGCCTCGGCACGCTGCGCGACGTGCTGCGTCCGCAGCCGGGGCCGGACCGTCTGGGTATGCCGCTGCCCGAGGGCGACATGTTCGGCGGGCAGTCGCTGATCGGCCGCTTCCTGATGGCGCTCACCGACCAGGGTGTGGACCTGCAGCTGGGCACCTCGTTCGAGGAGTTCGTGGTGGAGGACGGCGCCGTCGTCGGTGTCATCGTCGACCACGCGGGCAAGCGTGAGACGATCCGCGCGCGTCGGGGTGTGATCGTCGCCGCCGGTGGTTTCGAGCGCAACGACGCGATGCGCTCGAAGTACGGCGTCCCGGGTGTCGGTCGCGACACGATGGGTCCGGAGGCCAACCTGGGCAAGCCGATCCAGGCCGGGATCGAGATCGGCGCGGACATCGCGTCGATGAGCGAGGCATGGTGGTCGCCGGGTCTGACGCATCCTGAGGGCAACTCGGCGTTCTCGCTGTGCTTCACGTCGGGCATCTTCGTCAACCAGGAGGGCGTCCGGTTCACCAACGAGGGTGCGCCGTACGATCGCGCCGGCCGCGACATCATCGAGCAGATGGAAGCCGGCACGACGACGCTGCCGTTCTGGATGATCTACGACAACCGCACCGGCGGTATTCCGCCGATCGATTCGTGCACTCAGCCGATGGTCGAGCCGGAGAAGTACTACGAGGCCGGCCTGTGGAAGACGGCCGACACGATCGCCGAGCTCGCCGAGCAGATCGGTGTTCCGGCCGACGCGCTGGTCGCCACCGTCGAGCGGTTCAACAAGCTCGCGGCGAACGGCGTCGACGAGGACTTCGGTCGCGGCAACGAGCCGTACGACCGCGCATTCAACGAGGACGGCAACGCGCTGGTGCCGCTCGAGCAGGGCCCGTTCTACGCGGCCACGTTCGGCATCTCCGACCTGGGCACCAAGGGCGGCCTGGTCACCGACACGACCGCGCGCGTCCTCGACACGAGCGGCAACCCGATCCCGGGTCTGTACGCGTCGGGCAACTCGATGGCCCCCGCGAGCGGCAACGCCTACCCCGGCGGCGGTAACCCGGTGGGCGCCAGCATGCTGTTCAGCCACCTCGCGGCCAAGGACATGGTCGCAAACCGCTGACAGTGAATCACTGAGGGAGCGGCAGCAACTCGACGGTCTGAGCGTCGAGCGGGCCGGGCGGGAGGAGCGCGAGCGCCTCCCGCCCGATCAGCCCGGCCAGGTGTGCGGTGCGGACGACCGTGTCGGCGCGCCACGTGCCGTCCGACTGTCGCACGACGGGCACGATCCGGGTGACTCCAACTCCGGCGGCCGCGGCGTCTGGGGCGTTGACCACCGTGCCGGTCGCCGGCGCCGACGGTGCGCGTGCGGTGAGCCCGTCGACGACCGCGGGCAGCATCATCAGCAGCGTCGATACCGCCGCTACCGGGTTGCCCGGCAGTCCCAGCACGACGCGACCGTCCGGCAGCAGCGCCGTCACCTGCGATCCGCCGGGTCGGCACTTCACCCGGGCCACCACGATCCGGGCGCCCGCGCGGAGCAGGGCACCCCGCAGCTGATCGGCGGCGCCGCCGCCCGTCGCGCCCACCACCACGATCACGTCGGTGTCGCGGGCGTCGCGCAGCAGCGCGTCGAATCCGTCCGCGGTGTCCCGCAGATGGGTATCCGCCACAGTGCGAACACCGCAGTGGGCCAGCACGTCCGGTAGCACCGGTCCGAGGGAGTCGCGGGTCTGCCCGTCGCGGAGCGGACCGTCGCGTCGGATCTCGTCACCGGTCACCACGACGTGTGCCCGGACCGGCCCGCGCACCGCACCCGCGGTGACCTCCGCGCTCGCCGCCGCGGACACGACGGCCGGACCGATCGCGGTACCGGCGTTCGCGAGGTGGTGCCCGGGTTGCCAGTCCTCACCGCGGCGGCGGGTGTCGTCGCGCACCGGTGTGCCCGGTCGTCGCACCACGAGTTTGCCGACGGAATCCGGTGCGACGTCTACGAATTCGTCACGGATCACGCAGGTCGCTCCACTCGGGACCTGGGCGCCGGTCGCGATCCGCACGGCATCCCCGTCACCCAGGTCCAGGGCGGTGGGCTCGCCGGCGTAGCGGATCTCGGTCCGCAGCCGCCACGGTCCCGGACCGGCCACCGCGTACCCGTCCATCGCGGAGACGTCGAAACGCGGCAGTGCCTCGGCGGCCACCAGCGGGGCGGCGAGGACGGCCCCGAGGGACTCGAACAACGGTGCTTGACGGACGGGCAAGGGCGAGAGCAACTCTCGGACGGCTGCCCGTGCCTCCGTGACGGTCATCGGGGCGGGCACGTGGGCGGCCCGGGCGCGCTCGACGTCGGCGGGGGTGTCGCAGTCGGTGACGCCGGTGCATTCGACCGTGACGCGGCGGTCCGGCACGAGGGCCCTCATCGGCTGGTTCTCCCGGCCCGCGAGGGCGTCGAGGCGCGCGGTGAGCGACGCGCGGCGCCACACGCCGAGGAGGAACTGCATCCGGCCCGACTCGTCCACCGCGAACGACGCCTCCGCGTCCGGGCGGTCGAGCAGAGCCGACACCAGCGTGCGCACCGTTGCCCGGTCCAGGCTCGGCAGGTCCGCGGCGAGGACGAGGACCAGGCCGTCGGTCGACCCGGGGAGCGCCGACAGTCCGGCGGACAGCGCGGCCACCGGTCCGGACCCGGCCGGGGTCTCCTGTGTCTGCACGACGGTCGGCGGCAGGTCGTCGCGACGGGGCCCGACCACAACGGTCCGGTCGCAGTCGGCGGCGGCGGCGAGCGCGGTGTCCAGCAGGCGGCGACCGCCGACGGTGATCGCGGGCTTGTCGACACCGCCCATGCGGGTGGCACGTCCGCCGGCGAGGACGATCGCGTCCGTGGGCTCGCCGGGCAGGCCGAGGGAGGTCATGGCCCAATGCTGCCGCATCGACGACGTGTGTGTGGATCGGTGGTCAGAACCTGTGCCGTGCCGCCGCGAGATCGACTCGTCCGTCCCGGATCGGGACACCCTCGAGCTCGAGCTTCGCCAGCTGACGGTGCGCGAGGTGCGGTGCGGGTCGGCCCGAGGCGCCCAGCACCCGGTGCCACGACAGGTCGGAGGAGTCGGTACGCATGATCCATCCGACCGTTCGCGGGCTGGAAAGTCCTGCAGCGGAGGCGATGTCGCCGTACGTGGCCACCCTGCCCGGCAGGATCGACGCGACCAGTTCACGGACGCGCTCGATCTGTTCGTCGGTGGTGGCGGCCATGCAGGACGGTCCCTACAGCAGCTTGCGGACGAATGTCGCGACCTCGTCCGGCTTGGCGTGCGCGACCATGTGGTCGCAATCCAGGTCGGCGAGCGTGAGGTCGGCACCGAGGTGCTCGGACAGCGCGCCGCGGAACTCCGCGGTCACGTACGGCGGCTGCACGCGCAGCGCCTGCACCAGCACGGTCGGGATGCCGCGTGGCGGGAGGACGAAGTCGCGGGCCATCTCGCCCCACGACGCGACGACCGCGGGCACCGACATGCGCCAGCCGAAGCGGCCGTTGTCGAGTTCGACGAGGTGCTCGTCGAGGTCGCCGTCGAGCACGTCGGCGGGCACGTCGGCCCAGGCGCCGTGCCGCTTCTCGGCCCGGGCCTCGGCGACGTCGGTGTAGTCGGGGTGCGCCACGACCAGTTCCGCGATGCGGCTCATCGTCTCGGGGTCCAGGCCCAGCGCCGGGTCCAACAGGACCAGTCCCCGGATCCGCTCCGGCGCGGCCTGCGCGAGGTGCAGCGCGATCGCGCCGCCGTAGGAGTGGGCGACCACGACCACCGGGCCGGTCGCGTGCTCGTCGAGCACCGCGAGGAGGTCGTCGACATGCGTGTCGAGGCCCCACGGCGGCGTGTACGACGAGCGGCCGTGCCCGCGCAGGTCGGGGGCGATGATGCGGGTGTCGCTGAGCTGGCCGGACCCGAGGGCCTCCCACCGGCGGCCGTGCCCGGTGAGGCCGTGGATTGCGAGCACCTCCGACGCTCCCGGGGTACCGAACAGGTAGGTGTGGAGACCGCGCATGGCGTCCACTATGCCGGATGTGGTCGATGTCGGACCCGTCTGGTGAGATTCCTTTCATGACCGAACCGGGCACCCGCACCCGACAGTCGGCGGCCCCGGCCGCGCGGCTCGTCGGCCGCTCGGCCACGGCGCCGGCGGTCCGGACGTGGGGGCCCGACGCGGCGCGGGTGCTGACCGGCGCTCCGCCCGGGCGCGGATGGCACCCGTGGCAGATCCTGGGCGGGCCGGGCACCGGGAAGACGTCGCTGATCGTGGACGCCGCGGTGGCCCGGATCGCGGCCGGCGCCGACCCGGAATCGGTGCTGGTGCTGACGCAGTCGCGGCGCGCCGCCACCGCGGTCCGCGAGCAGATCACCGCCGGGCTGCTCGCGGCGGAAGCGGAGACCGGCACGGATGCCGGCCCGCGCGCGACGCGGGAACCGCTGGTGCGGACGGTGCACTCGTACGCGTTCGCGGTGCTGCGACTGCAGGCCGCGGCGCACGGCAACCCGCCGCCCCGGCTCATCACCGGAGCCGAGCAGGACGCGGTGCTGCGCGAGTTGCTGCGCGGTGACATCGCCGACGGCGGCGACATGTGGCCGGAGCGGTTGCGGCCCGCGCTCGGCATGACGGGTTTCGCGGTGGAGCTGCGGAACCTGATGCTGCGGGCCAACGAGCGGGGGCTGGGCCCGGAGGATCTCATCGAGCTGGGCCGGGCGCATGCGAAGCCCGAGTGGGTGGCCGCCGGGCGGTTCGCGATGCACTACGAGCAGGGCATGCTGCTGCGCGGTGCGGTGGGCATGGAGGCGCCCGAGGCCACCGCACCCGCCCTCGACGCCGCCGAACTGATCAGCGCGGCCCTCACCGCGTTCGCGACCGACCGCGATCTGCTGCAGCGGGAACGGGTGCGGGTGCGGCACCTGCTGGTCGACGACGCGCATCACCTGGACCCGCAGGCCGCGCAGTTGGTGCGGCTCATCGGCACCGGAACCGCGATGACCGCGGTGGTGGGCGATCCGGACCAGTCGATCTTCGCCTTCCGCGGCGCCGACCCGCGGTTCCTCACCGAACTCGCGGACCGCGGCGATCCGGCGCAGGTCGTCCTCGACGTCAACTTCCGCGCGGCGCCCGCGGTCGCGGCCGTGTCCGCGCGGGTCGCCGCGCGCCTGCCCGGCAATCCGCCGCATCGCGGGGCGAGTGTGCCCGCGGCCGGCCCCGAATACGACGAGGCACCCGGCCGGGTCGTGGTGCGGGTGCTGACCACGCCGGCCAAGGAGGCGGCGCTCGTCGCGGACACCCTGCGCCGGGCACACCTCGTGGACGGAGTGCCGTGGTCGCAGATGGCGATCATCGCGCGCTCGGTGCCCCGGGTGCTGCCGCCGCTGCGGCGT
Source organism: Rhodococcus sp. TAF43 (assembly GCF_052113525.1). Lineage (NCBI taxonomy): Bacteria > Bacillati > Actinomycetota > Actinomycetes > Mycobacteriales > Nocardiaceae > Rhodococcus > Rhodococcus sp. TAF43. Next base: position 28,922 of record NZ_JBFRDL010000006.1, on the reverse strand, counting down.
GCGCTGCTCGCCGCCGGGGTGCCCGTGACGACYGCGGCCAGCGAGCTGCCGCTGGCCCGCCGGCACGGTGTGGCCGGGCTGCTGTCGGTGATGCGCGCACTGGTCGGCGGCGAGTTCACCGGCGAGGACGCGCTGGCCCTGCTGACCGGCCCCATCGGCGGTGCCGAGCCGGTGAGCCTGCGGCGCCTGCGCCGCGGACTGCGGCGCGTGGAACTCGCGTCGGGTGGCGACCGGGACTCGGCGGAGCTGTTGCGGCAGATCATCGTCGACGGTCCCGACGCGGAGGGTGTCGCGCACCTGCTCCGAGGGCTCACCGACGTCGAATCGCTGTCCCTGCGAAGGGTATTGAAGGTGCTGCGCCGTGCCCGGGTGCCGCTGCAGCGCGGCCGTGGCATCGAGGAAGTGCTGTGGGCGGCATGGCAGGCGACGGGGCTCGAGCGCCGCTGGGCCGCGGCGTCGGCGTTCGGCGGACCCATCGGCGCGCAGGCCGACCGTGATCTCGACGCGGTGGTCGCACTGTTCGACGCGGCCGCCAACTACGTCGACCGGCTGCCGCGGGCGCAGCTGTCGGGGTTCGTGGACTACCTGGTGGAGCAGGCGATTCCCGGCTCGCCGCGGTCGCGGGCCGTCGCGGAACAGGAGACCGTGACCGTCCTCAGCGCGCACTCCGCGGCGGGTCGGCAGTGGCAGGTGGTCGCGGTCGTCGGTGTACAGGAGGGGCTGTGGCCCAGCCTCGGTGCCAGGGGCACGCTGCTCGGCACGGAGGAGTTGATCGACCTCACCAGCGGCGTGGGGGAGATCGACAGGACGCTCTCGCGAACCGCGCCGTTGCTGGCGGAGGAACGTCGCCTGTTCCTGGTGGCGTGCAGCCGCGCGCGCAGTTCGCTGCTGGTGACGGCGGTGGACTCGTCGAGTGGGGACGCCGACCTGGTCCGCTCCCGCTTCGTCGACGATCTGCTCCGCGGCGACGAGAACGACGACGACGCGGACGTGCCGCCCGTCGCGCAGGACACCCCGCGCGTTCTCGCGCTGCCGGCGCTCGTGGCCGAACTGCGCAGCGTCGTGTGCGATCCCGACATCGCCGAGACCGACCCGCAGCGGCAGCGGCGGGCGGCGCACCAACTCGCGCGGCTCGCACAGGCCGGGGTCCGCGGGGCGCACCCGGACCAGTGGTACGGCACCGCGGACCCGAGTTCGGATGCCGGACTGTGGGATCCGGAGGACGGGCCCGTGCCGTTGTCGCCGTCCACGATCGAGCTGCTCAACAACTGTCCGCTGCGCTGGATGCTGGAGCGGCACGGCGGCAGCGACGGCGACACCACGCACGCGATCGCCGGCACGCTCGTCCACACGTTGGTGCAGGCGCTCGCCGGGCACATCCCGCCGGACCAGGTGGATCGCGCCCTGGAATCGGCCTGGGACTCGGTGGACCTCGGTTCGCAGTGGTATTCGCGGCGGGAGCTCGAACGCACCCGGGGCATGCTCGACGCCTTCGCGAACTGGTTGCGCAGTACGCGTTCCGAGCTCACCGAGGTTGGCGTCGAGGTCGCGGTGGACGGGGTGCTCGAGCCGCGGGTCGAGGGCGACCCACAGGTGCGGATTCGCGGGCGCATCGACCGGCTCGAGCGTGACCCCGACGGCCGCCCGGTGATCATCGACGTCAAGACCGCGAAGGCCGCGGTCACGAAGGACCAGGCGCAGCAGCACGCGCAGCTCGCGGCGTACCAGGTGGCGGCCGCTCACGGCGCGGTCGAGGGCGAACCGGCGTCACGGCCGGGCGGCGCACGTCTGGTGTTCGTCGCGAAGCCGCACAAGAAGGAAGGTGCCACCCAGCGCGTCCAGGAGCCGCTGGACGACGAGGGGCTCGCGTTGTGGGAGAACACGATCCACGCAGCCGCCGCGGCCACGCGCGGGCCCACGTTCCTGGCGCGGATCAACGACAGTTGCAGGCATTGCCCGGTGCTCTCGAGCTGCCCGGCGCACGACGAGGGACGGCAGGTGACGTCGGAGTGAGTACGGCAGCAAGTGCACCGGAGAACGGGCGCCGCGTCAGCCCCGCCGTGCTGGCGGAGGCGCTCGGACAGTTCCCGCCCACCGACGAGCAGGCCGCCGTCATCGAGGCGCCGCTCGGTCCCACCCTGGTGGTCGCCGGGGCCGGTGCGGGGAAGACGGAGACCATGGCGGCCCGGGTGGTGTGGCTGGTCGCCAACGGTCTGGTCGAGCCCGAGCAGGTGCTGGGTCTGACGTTCACCCGCAAGGCCGCACAGCAGCTCACCAGCCGGATCCGGCAGCGGCTCGCGAAGCTCGCCGGCTCCACGCTGGTCCGTGACCTCGACCCCAGCGGCGGTCTGCGGTCCCGGATCCTGGGCAGCGAACCCGAGGTCAGCACGTACCACTCGTATGCCGGACGGCTGCTGTCCGAGCACGGCCTGCTGCTGCCGATCGAACCGTCCGCGACGCTGCTGTCGGAGACCGAGCTGTGGCAGCTGGCGTACCGGGTGGTGAGCGCGTGGGACGGCGACCTCGACACCGACCGCAACCCGGCGTCCATCACCGAGTCGGTGCTGGCGCTGTCGGGCCAGTTGGCCGAGCACCTCGTCGAACCGGACGATCTGCGGGAGGTACACACCGAACTCGACAAGCTGATCCACACGCTGCCGGCCGGTCCGAAACAGCGTGGGGGACCGTCGAAGACGCTGCTCGACATCCTCGAGGTGCAGCACCAGCGCCTGGACCTGCTGCCGCTGGTGCGGCGGCTCGCGGACACGCTGCGCCGCGAGGGCGCGCTGGACTTCGGCAGCCAGATGTCGCTCGCGGCGCGGGTCGCGTCCGAGCACCCCGAGGTGGGGCGCAGCGAGCGCGACCGCTTCCGGGTGGTGCTGCTCGACGAGTACCAGGACACCGGCCACGCGCAGCGGGTGCTGCTGTCGTCGCTGTTCGGCGGCGGCGAGGACGCCGGTCTGGCGCTCACCGCGGTGGGCGACCCGATGCAGTCCATCTACGGTTGGCGCGGTGCCTCCGCCGCCAACCTGCCGCGGTTCGCCACCGACTTCCCCCTCGCCGACGGTACCCCGGCACCCAAGCTCGAGCTGCTCACCAGCTGGCGCAACCCGCCGGAGGCGCTCACGCTCGCGAACATGGTGTCGGATCCGTTGCGCGACAGGGGTGTCGAGGTCAGCATGCTGCGCGCCCGCCCGGGCGCGGTACCCGGCGATGTGCGCCTCGCGCTGCTCGACACGGTCGAGACGGAACGGTCGTGGGTGGCCGACCGCATCGCCGAGCAGTACGAGGCGGCCCGGGCGGACGGCGGGAAGCCGCCCACCGCGGCTGTCCTGGTGCGCCGCAACGCCGACGCCGCACCGATCGCGGACGAACTGCGGGCCCGCGGACTGGCGGTGGAGGTGGTGGGCCTCGGTGGTCTGCTGCACACCCCGGAGGTCGCGGACGTCGTGGCGATGCTGCGGCTCGTGGCCGACCCGATGGCCGGCAGTGCCGCGGTGCGCGTCCTCACCGGCGCGCGCTGGCAGATCGGCGCCGCCGACCTGCGGGCGCTGTGGAAGCGGGCCGGCGAACTGGGCATCCGCACCGGCTTCGGCACCGCGGGCGCCGTCACCGACAGCGCCGCCCTGGACGAGGCCCTCGGCAGCGCGCTGCCGGGGGAGCAGGCCGAGCAGGCGGGACTGGCCGACGCCCTCGCCGATCCCGGCCCCGCCGGCCGGTACTCGGAGGCCGGCTACGTGCGGATCTGCGCGGTCGCGGCCGAGTTGGCGTCGCTGCGCGAGCGGCTCGGCCAGCCCCTCACCGAACTGGTCGCCGAGGTGGAACGGGTGATCGGCATCGGGATCGAGGCGCAGGCCCGGACCCGGTCGTCGGAGGTGGGCGGCGCCGGCCGCGAGCACCTCGACGCGTTCGCCGACGTCGTGTCCGGCTACGCGAACCGCACGTCGGCGACGCTGACCGGTCTGCTGTCGTTCCTGGCCGCCGCCGAACACGTCGAGAACGGGCTCGCTCCCGGCGAGATCGAGGTGGCGCCGGACCGCGTGCAGATCCTCACGGTGCACTCCGCGAAGGGGCTCGAGTGGGAGGTGGTGGCCGTGCCACACCTCACCGCGGGCGTGTTCCCGTCTACGCAGGCGTCGGCCACGTGGCTCGGCTCGGTGGCCGAGCTGCCGCCGGCGCTGCGCGGCGACCGTGCCTTCGACGGTGAATCCGCCGACGGGGTACCGGTTCTCGGACTCGAGGACCTGTACAACCGCAAGGACCTCGAGGACGCGATCACCGGCCACAAGAAGGCACTGGGCACGCGGCGGCTCGACGAGGACCGCCGCCTGTTCTATGTCGCGCTCACCCGCACCGAGCGGGCGCTGTTCGTGTCCGGGCACCATTGGACCGAGACCGGCTCCGAACCGAAGGGGCCCTCGCCGTTCCTGCTCGAGCTCGAGGAACTCGTGTCCGAGGCCGCGAGCGCGCCGGGCGAGTCGCTCGGCGTGATCGACGTGTGGGCCCCCGCCCCCGACGACGGCAGCGAGAACCCGCTGACCGCCACGCCTCGGACCGCGATGTGGCCGCGGGACCCACTGGGCCGGCGACGCGCCGACGTCGAGCGCGGTGCCGACTCGGTGCGCGCGGCCCTCGCGGATCTCGACAAGCCCGGACCGGCGGAGTCCGAGTCGGCGCCCGATCCACTCGACGACCCCGACAACTGGGCCGCCGACGTGGACGCGCTGCTCGCCGAGCGCAACGCGCGGGTGTCGGGCACGGCGGACGTCGAGCTGCCCGCACAGCTGTCGGTGAGCCAGCTCGTGGATCTCGCGGCGGACCCGGACGAGCTGGCCGCGCGGCTACGTCGGCCGCTGCCGTTCCCGCCGAACCCGTTGGCACGGCGCGGAACCGCGTTCCACGCGTGGGTGGAACAGCGGTTCGGTGCCACGCGGCTCCTCGACTTCGACGAGCTGCCCGGCGCCGCCGACACCGGGGTGGGTACCGAGACGGAACTGGCGCTGCTGCAGGACGCGTTCCTGCGGTCGCCGTGGGCCGACCGGAACCCCGTCGAGGTGGAGGTGCCGTTCGAGACGTCGGTCGCCGGGACGGTGCTGCGCGGCCGCATCGACGCGGTGTTCGCCGACCCGGACGGCGGCTGGACCGTCATCGACTGGAAGACCGGTGCGGAGCCGTCGGCCGCGAACGAGAAGGCCGTCGTGATGCAGCTCGCGGCCTACCGGCTGGCCTGGGCGGAACTGATGGCGGCGCGACAGGCGCAGGTCACGGGCCGCCCGGCCGACCTGCCGCTCGACAAGGTGCGGGCAGCGTTCCACTACGTGCGCACGGGGCGAACCATCGCACCGGAGAACCTGCCCGACGCCGACGAACTGGCGCGGCTGATCAGGACGGCGGGCGCGGAGAAGGAACTCGAACAGTGAGAGCCCGCCCGGTCACCGGGCGTTGCGGCGGGCCTTCAACGCCTGCGTGACCAGCGGGATCTGCAGGGGGAGCCGGGCCACCGCGGCGGCCTTCGCGGGCGCCGAGACACGGTCCGACCGCACCCAGCTGACGGCCATCTGCACGTTCGCGGGGAACACCGCGACGAACAGGGCGGCGGCGAGTGCGCCGCCGAGCCGGCGCGTCCGCGGCACCGCGAGCGCGGCGGCGGTCGCGAGTTCGGCCACGCCGGAGACGTAGGTGTAGGTGCGCGCCCGGCCCGGCAGCGCCGCGGGCACGATCGCGTCGAACGGCTGGGGCTTCGCGAAATGGAGGATCCCCGAGCCGAACAGGAGCGCGGCCAGGCGGATGGCGGGGGCTTGACCCGAACGGTCCCGGTTCGACGGCATACCGACACCCTGCCCGACCGGGCGCCGACCCGCCACCGCACGTTCGGGATTGCTCGGGATTGGCCGGGTTCTGGTGTGTCTTGCTGGGTTTTGCTTGGTTTTTGGCTGGCATTCCGCAATCCCGGCAACCGCGGCTAGGCTGCGATCCGATGTTCGACACCCAGAAGGCGATAGGAACGAGTGGATGCCCGGTAGGTTGAGTGCGCGTTTCCGGAACTCGGACACGCTGACGGATCGGCCGGACTTTGCACTCGTCGGCGTCCTCAAGGTGCCGGAGATGCAGACCAGTCCGGCCCGCGCCATCGCGCGCCGCGTGTCGTACGCCCTCGCAGCGCTGGCGCTCGCGGTGGTGGTGGTCTACATCGACCGGGACGGCTACAAGGACGCGCAGGAAAACCCCCTGTCGCTGCTGGACTGCATCTACTACGCGACGGTGTCCCTGTCCACCACGGGATACGGCGACATCACCCCGATCACCCCGGAAGCACGACTGATCAACGTCCTGGTCATCACGCCGCTCCGGATCTTCTTCCTCATCGTGCTGGTCGGTACCACCCTCTCGGCGCTCACCGAGAGTTCCCGCCAGACATTCAAGATTCAGCGTTGGAGGCATCGCGTGCGCAACCACACCGTCGTCGTCGGATTCGGCACCAAGGGCCGCACCGCCATCGACGCGATGCTCGGTGACGGCATCGTGCCGTCGGACATCGTGGTCGTCGACACCGATCAGGCCGTTCTGGACACCGCCGCCGGTCTCGGGCTGGTGACCGTGCACGGCTCCGCCACCAAGTCGGACGTCCTGCGGCTCGCCGGGGTGCAGAACGCCGCGTCGATCATCGTGGCCGCGAACCGCGACGACACCGCGGTGCTCGTCACGCTCACCGCCCGCGAGTTGGCGCCGAAGGCGAAGATCGTCGCGGCCATCCGCGAGACCGACAACGCCCACCTGCTGCGCCAGTCCGGTGCCGACTCGGTGGTGGTCTCGTCGGAGACGGCCGGCCGGTTGCTCGGTATCGCCCGCACCACCCCGAGTGTGGTGGAAATGGTCGAGGACCTGCTCACGCCCGAGGCCGGGTTCGCGATCGCCGAGCGCGAGGTCGAGCCCGAGGAGGTCGGCGGCTCGCCGCGGCACCTGTCGGACATCGTGCTCGGCGTGGTGCGCGACGGCCGCCTGCTGCGGGTCGGTTCGCCCGAGGTGGACGCCGTCGAGGCCGACGACCTTCTGCTCTACATCCGGCGCGTCGCCAACTGATCGTCCGGGTCGGATGCGGGTCGGATGCGGGTTGCTCGCGGGGCACCGCAGTAGGGTCTTTGCCGTGCCCGACTTCACACTGACCGAAACACCCCTGCTGTCCCGCGCGGCCGTCGACCGAGCCGAGGAATTGCGTTCGGACACCGACGCTTTGCGTGCCGACTGGGCGGATGCGTTGCTGCTGCGGGTGAACCACCGCGGCCAGTTCCGGGTGGCCGACGGCGACATGGTCCTGGAACCGGCGACCTCACTGGCGGCGGAACCGGTCGCGGGTGCAGTGTTCCTGGGACTGCGCGGTGACCGCCACGTGTGGGCGGTCCGCGTTCCGGCGATGACCGGTGAGCTGGGGGATCTGCGGATGCTCGGGCACCGTCTCGACCATTCCAGTGCCGGCCTGGCCACCACCGCTGTCGCGTTGCTGAACTGGCACGACCACGCCGGATTCAGTGCCATCGACGGCGCACCGACCACCCCGACGATGTCGGGATGGTCGCGGATCAGCAGCAGCACCGGGCACGAGGAGTTCCCGCGGACCGATCCCGCCGTGATCTGCCTCGTCCACGACGGCGCGGACCGGGTGCTGCTGGCACGCCAGCCCAGCTGGCCGCCGCGGATGTTCTCGGTCCTGGCAGGGTTCGTCGAGGCCGGGGAGTCGCTCGAGACGTGCGTGATCCGCGAGATCCGCGAAGAAGTCGGCGTCGAGGTTCACGACGTCCGCTACCTGGGCAGCCAGCCCTGGCCGTTCCCTCGGTCGGTGATGATCGGTTTCGCGGCCGTCGGCGACCCCGCCGCCGCGTTGACGTTCGCGGACGGCGAGATCGCCGAGGCCCACTGGTTCACCCGCGACCAGGTCCGGGCCGCGCTCGGTGCGGGCGACTGGGCATCCGGTGCCCGCGAGGCGTCCGATGCCGAACTGCTGCTGCCCGGGTCGATCTCGATCGCCCGGGTGATGGTCGAGTCCTGGGCGAAAGCCGACTAGAGCCCGAGGGCCTTCTTGACCTGCGAGAGCGACGGGTTGGTGTCGGTGCTGCCGTCCGCGTACTTGACGGTGGGGACGACGTGGTTGCCGCCGTTGACGCTGCCGACGAAGTCGGCGGACGCGGGATCGTGCTCGATGTCGATCTCGGTGTACGAGATGCCGTTCTCGTCGAGCTGCTTCTTGAGGCGACGGCAGTATCCACACCAGGTGGTCGAGTACATGGTCAGGGCGGGAGCTTCGGTAGTCACGGCGCCTATAACACCACGGTCGGTTCGGACTGTTCCCGTGCGGGCGCACGTCACATCCGAGCGGGTGAGATCGGCCCCTGTCGGTGCGCCCTGAGAGTATGGACGGCATGTCAGCGGATGCCTTCCCGGAAACTCGGCCCGACGAGGGTCTGGATCCGCAGCAGTCGGCCGCGGTCCTCGCGCCGCGCGGCCCGGTCTGCGTCCTCGCGGGAGCCGGCACCGGCAAGACCCGGACCATCACGCGGCGGATCGCGCATCTCGTCGCGGGCGGGCACGTGTCGGCGGGGCAGGTACTGGCGGTGACGTTCACTGCGCGTGCGGCCGGGGAGATGCGCGGACGCCTGCGCGCCCTCGGCATCGGGGGCGGGGGCCCGCAGGTGCAGGCCCGCACATTCCACGCTGCGGCCCTGCGCCAGCTCAAGTACTTCTGGCCGCAGGTGATCGGCGACACCGACTGGCAGCTCCTGGACCGCAAGTTCCAGATCGTCGGGCAGGCCGCGAGCCGGGCGGGACTGTCCACCAGCACCGAATCGATCCGCGACCTCGCGAGCGAGATCGAGTGGGCCAAGGGCTCGTTGGTGGCACCCGAGGACTACGCGGCGGCCGCCGCGCGTGCCCGACGCGACATTCCGGCCGACGCCGCCAAGGTCGCCTCGGTCTACACCGGCTACGAGGAACTCAAGGCCCGCAACTACGACGGCATGCTGCTCGACTTCGACGACCTGCTGCTGCACACCGCCGCCGCGCTCGAGGAGCACTCCGCGGTCGCGCAGGAGTTCCGGGACCGATACCGCTGCTTCGTCGTCGACGAGTACCAGGACGTGACACCGCTGCAGCAGCGCGTGCTCGACGCGTGGCTCGGCGACCGTGACGACCTCACCGTCGTCGGTGACGCGAACCAGACCATCTACTCCTTCACCGGCGCCACCCCGAAGTACCTGCTGGACTTCTCGCGTCGGTTCCCGGACGCCACCGTCGTCCGCCTCGAACGGGACTACCGGTCCACGCCGGAGGTCGTCGCGCTCGCCAACGGGGTCATCGGCGCCGCGCGCGGACGCATCGCCGGAACCCGGCTCCAACTGATCGGGCAGCGGCCGTCGGGGCCGGAGCCCACGTTCGCCGAGTACGACGACGAGCCCGCCGAGGCCGCCGCGGTGGCACGGCAGATCAAGAAGCTCATCGAGAAGGGTGTCGAGCCGGCGGAGATCGCGGTGCTGTACCGGATCAACGCGCAGTCGGAGGTTCACGAGCAGGCGCTCACCGAGCTGGGAATCCCCTACCAGGTGCGCGGCGGCGAAGGATTCTTCACCCGCCAGGAGGTGCGTCAGGCGATCAGTGCGCTCCGTCAGGTGGCGGGCCGCGACGATCTGCCCGACGGCGCCGATACCGGCGAATCGCTGGTGACCCTGGTGCGGGCGGTACTCGTCCCGTTGGGTCTCACCGACGAGGAACCCGCCGGTGTGCAGGCGCGGGAGCGGTGGGGATCGCTCACCGCGCTGGTGGCGCTCACCGAGGAACAGCTCGCGCACGACCCGCAGCTCACGCTCGGTGGGCTGCTGACCGAGCTTGCGGCGCGCGCCGAGTCCCGGCACCCACCGGTCGTGCAGGGCGTGACGCTGGCCTCGCTGCACGCCGCGAAGGGCCTCGAATGGGACGCGGTGTTCCTGGTCGGGCTCACCGAGGGCACCCTGCCGATCGCGCACGTCCTCGGCGACTCCAAGTCGCCCGACGACGAGGCCGGGGTGGAGGAGGAGCGGCGCCTGCTCTACGTGGGTGTGACGCGCCCGCGGGAGCATCTGGCGTTGTCGTGGGCGCTGGCCCGCAACGAGGGCGGACGCAAGTCGCGCCGGCGCTCGCGGTTCCTGCACGGACTGATCCCGGACGACTCTCCGGCCTCGAAGGTCGCCGCCCCGCCGCCGTCCCGCAAGCAGCGTCCGCGCTGCCGGGTGTGCGGCAAGCAGCTGATGGGGACCACGTCCACCATGCTGGGACGCTGCGAGGCGTGCCCGTCGAACCTGGACTTCGAGCTGTTCGAGGCGCTCAAGGACTGGCGCCGGGAGAAGTCGCGCGAGCTGAAGGTTCCCGCGTACGTGGTGTTCAGCGACAACACGCTGACGGCGATCGCCGAGCAGCAGCCGAAGGACGATCAGGCCCTCGTCGCGATCCCTGGGATCGGGGCCAAGAAGCTCGAACGGTTCGGCGAGGAGGTCCTCGCGGTGGTCCGCGGCGAGCGCCCGGCGCCGGCGCTGGATCTGACATGACGGCTACGTCGCGGTAAAACCGCAGGTCAAAAATAACTTGTGTGGTCTGTTCGGGTTGCATACTCTGGACTGCACGCCACGGGGAGACTCGTGTGCGGTGACAATGTCGGCAACGAGATGAAAGGGAGGTGGCAACGATGAACGACTGGAACGCAACTGCGGCACGTGCATCGGTGCCCGCATTCGCATGCGCATACCTCCCCGCAGCCGAAGAGGCCGCCGCGAGGTACGCGGCGAGCGCACCGCACGCCATCCGTCTGCGCGCAGCAGAGATCCGCGCAGCAGCACGTGCAGCAGCAGCCCCCGCATCCGTGTCCAGGAGCAGGCACCGAACTCTCGTTCGGTAGGCACTCCCGCCCTTCCTCCCGAGGCCACGGATCGCACAGCGAACCGTGGCCTTCGTGTTTCGAGCTTCATCGCTCCAGGCCTTCGCCCGCGGTTCGCGAAACCCCGACAGCCGGCACCAGCCGCGAACGAAATACGCGAACGAAACAGAGGAGAAGACGTGTCTACCGTGACATGCCGAGTACAGACCGAGAACAGCACCGTTTCGAACGGATTGTCAGTCGTCGGCTCGGCACTCCGGGAGCAGTTGCCCTGCCGAGTCGGGAACCCCGACCTGTGGTTCGCCGAGACACCCGCCGACCTGGAGCAGGCCAAGTCGCTGTGCGCGCAGTGCCCGATCCGCAGCCGGTGCCTGAGCGCGGCGCTCGACCGTGCCGAGCCGTGGGGTGTCTGGGGCGGTGAGATCTTCGATCAGGGAGTCGTCATCGCACGCAAGAGGCCACGAGGTCGGCCACGGAAGAGCCCGACGCCCGGGAAGACCCTGGTGTGTGCCTGACAGCGAGCAACGACCGTGCCCGTGGGCATCCATCTCCGGATGCCCACGGGCACGGTCGGAGGCGCAGCAGTCTCGGGTATCGGGGCCTACGCGCCGTCGAGGCTCTCGGTGAGATCGTCGACAGGGGCGTTTCCAGGATCGTCGGTGAACCCGGGCAGCCATCGGGTGAGGATCGCCATGTACGGCGCGTAGGCGTCCAGCTGTGCGCAGATGCCGACGGAGCCGAGTAGCACCCGGAAGATCATCACGTACTCGGCCGGCAGGTTGAGCGCCCGGGCGGTGCGGAACTGTGCACTCGAGAAGTCCGTCGCGGTTCCGGCGGCCTTCTGCAGCCAGGCGCGGGTGAAGTGGAACGACTCGGTGCGGATCGGGTCGGTGAACGGGCGCAGGTAGTCGGCGATCTCCTGATCGGTGACGGTGCGTCCGGGTAGCACGAAACCGTTGTCGCGCAACAGTTCCGTGAGTTCGTCGAACTGCTCGTTCAGTGACAGGCGCACCATCCGGCCCAGCACCGGCGGCAGCCCTTCCGGCATCGGCGCGGTGGCGCCGAAGTCGATGATCCCGAGACGTCCGTCGTCGTGCAGCATGAAGTTGCCGGGGTGCGGATCGCAGTGCAGCAGTCCGACGCGGGCGGGGGAGACGAAGTGGAACTCCGCGAGCAGCGCGCCCGCGGTGTTGCGCTGCTCGGTGGTGCCGCTGCTGATGATCGCCGACAGCGGGGTCGCGGCCATCCACTCGGTGACGACCACCTTCGGCGCGCTGGCCACCACGTGCGGCACCACGAACTTCGGGTCGCCGTCGAACACCTTCGCGAACGCGCGCTGGTTGTCGGCCTCGATGCGGTAGTCCAGTTCCTCCTCGGTGCGGGCGCTGAGCTCGTCGAGGACCGGCTTGATGTCGGTACCCGGCATCACCGAGGTGAACAGGCCCGCGAACCGGGACAGCGTCTTCAGGTCGGCGCGCAGGGCCTCGTCGGCACCCGGGTACTGGACCTTGACCGCCACCTCGCGACCGTCCGACCACACGGCGCGGTGGACCTGGCCGATGCTGGCGGACGCGGTGGGGGTGTCGTCGAACTCGGCGAACCGCTCGCGCCACTTGGTGCCCAGTTGCTGGTCCAGCACCCGGTGCACCTGCTTCGCGGGCAGCGGGGGCGCCTCGGCCTGCAGCTTGGTGAGTGCCTCGCGGTACGGCTCCGCGAACTCCTCGGGGATCGCGGCCTCCATCACGCTGAGCGCCTGCCCGAGCTTCATCGCGCCGCCCTTGAGCTCGCCGAGCACCGTGAACAGCTGCTCGGCGGCCTTCGCGGTCAGCTGCGCGTCGATCTCGTCCTTGTCGCCTCCGGCGAGCCTTCGGCCGAAGCCCATCGCGGCCCGTCCGGCGATACCCAGCGGAATGCTCGCGAGCTTGGCGGTGCGGGCGGAGCTTCTGCGGGGAATGTCGGGCACCAGACCATCATGGCCGAAGATTCGGGGGTTCGTCCAAGAACATTGCCGAACGTGAGCATCCACACCGCGGGTTCCGTGGCCACGGCCGGACCGAGAATCGGTGGCTGACCAGGTCGATCTCCAGGGTCGCGTCGAGGCTCGCGGGCACCGGGTGGGACGCGCCCGACAGCGCGAGCTCCAGCTGCCCGAGGGCGACGGCGGCGGTGGCCATGACGGTTGCCGGGCTCGCGTGCCCGACCCGGCCCAGCAGTTGCGCCGCCACGTGCGGCCATTCCTCGTCGGCGGCGCAGCGGGTGAGGTCGGCGCACCGCAGGCAGCTGGTGCTGCCCGGCAGGACCAGAGGCCCCACCACGCCCCGGCCGTCGCGCAGCCGCACCTGCAGGTGCGGGATGCGGGCGTCGAGGAGCGCCTCCACCAGGCGCGGGTCGGCGATGAGATCGTCGGTGAGGACCACACACGTGCAGTTCCACCGCGTGACGTCGGTGTCGGCGGTGAAGTGGGTGGATCGGGACACCCGGGCCCGGCCCGACCCCAGGCCGGTGGCGATCGTGTCCGCGAGCGGGCCGCGCCCGTGGACGCGGATGGCCGGGGGCGCGTCCTCACGGGGGACCGAGGCCCGGAGCAGCCCGGCGTCGTCGAGCTCTGCGAGCAGCATCGACATGTCGGTGGGCGTGATGCCGTGCTCGACGGCGCGCCACACGACGTTGGGGCGGGAGGTGCGGCCGTCGAGCAGGTGGAGCACGGCGACGAGCGCCGACGGCTCGACCGATTCGGGTGGGGTGAGGATCAGCGCGGTGTCGGGGTCCCAGCCGATCTGGATGCGGCCGCTGGGACGGATCACGATGGGCAGCCGCGGATCGAGTGCGGGTCGGCTGGTGCGCGCGACGGATACGCGTGTCATGTGGGGGACGATCTCACCTCCGGGCCCGCCGAACACCCGCACGGGACGCGTTGTCCACAGGTCTGCACGCAGGTTGACGTGGGGTTTCGGGTGCCGGCGCGGATTCGTCCGAAATGCGCCGACGGCGGTGTCGGAGCGGGCCGCTAGCGTGGTGCCCCGTGACTGGGCCAGCGAGTATCGACGGCGACCTGCCGGAGGTCGAGATCCGGCGCAGCGCCCGCCGACGACGGACGGTGAGCGCGCGCCGCGAGGGCGACAAGGTGGTCGTGCTGRTGCCGACCGGGCTGTCGAAGAGGGCCGAGGCCGACCTGGTCGCGGAGATGCTCGGAAAGCTCGAGCGCGCCGACCGCCGTGCCGCGGCGCGGGCCGAACGCAGCGACGTCGAGCTGACCGAGCGGTGCGCCCGGCTGTCCGCGCGGTGGCTGGGCGGCGCCGCGGCCCCGGTCTCGGTGCGCTGGGTGCCGTCGATGAAGACCCGGTGGGCGTCGTGCACGCCCACCGACGGCACCATCCGGGTCAGCGAGTTGCTGCGGACGGTGCCGTCGTACGTCCTGGACTATGTGCTGGTCCACGAACTGGTACACCTGTACGTGGCGGGCGGGCACAACGACCGGTTCTGGAGCGAGGTGCGCCGCTACCCGCGTACGGAGCGCGCGATGGGCTACCTGGAGGCGTACGCCGTCGTCACCCGGCAGCCGGGTCTGGTGGACGTCGTCGACGACTGCGCAGCCGCCGACGACATCGCGAGCCCTACAGGTTAGGAGTCGCCCTCGGTATCGGTGGTGCCGGTGCCGCTCTCACGGTTCTTCTCTTCCCGCTCACGGGCCTCGGTCTGCTCGAGCTGCGCGATAGGGTCGTGGAAGGTGCCCGAGTCGCCGCCGAGGATCCGGTCGACGAACGCGGCGGGGTTGTCGAGGTCCGAGGAGTCGGGCAACAGGTCCGGGTGCGCCCACACGCCGTCGCGGGCGTCGACGCCGGTGTCGGCAGTGAGTCGACGCCACAGCTGCGCGGCCTCGCGCACCTTGCGGGGCCGCAGTTCGAGTCCGACCAGGGTTGCGAACGTCTGCTCGGCCGGCCCGCCGGTGGCGCGGCGACGGCGCAGGGTCTCGGTGAGGGCGGCGACGCCGGGGAGCCGTTCCCCGAGAGCCTCGGTGACGACGGTCTCCACCCAGCCCTCGACCAGCGCGAGCAGCGTCTYGAGACGTTCGAGTGCCTGCTTCTGCTCGGGCGTGGTCTGCGGCTCGAAGGCGCCCTGCTGCAGGATCTTCTCGATCTGCGACGGGTCGGTCAGCGCGGACGGGTCGAGGCCCTGTGCGGCCTCCTCGATCGCGGAGAAGTCCATCTTGATGCCGCGCGCGTAGTCCTCGACGGTGGCGAGCAGACGCTGCCGCAGCCACGGCACGTGCGCGTAGAGGCGCTGGTAGGCGGCCTCGCGGGCGGCGATGAAGACGAGCACCTCGCGGTGCGGCTGCTCGAGACCCTCGCTGAACGCCTCGATCGCGGCGGGTAGCAGCGCGCCGGTCCCTGCGGGGCCGAGGGGCAACCCGATGTCCGTGGAGGTGAGAACCTCCTTCGACAGCTGGCCCAGTGCCTGACCGAGCTGCGAGCCGAACGTGAGTCCGCCCATCTGGGTGAGCATCCCGGCCATCGGGCCGATCATGTTGCGGGCTTCCTCGGGCAGACCCTGGACCCACATGCCGGAGACCTGCTCGGCGACGGGGTCGCACAGGCGCTTCCACGTGTCGAGGGTGCCGTCGAGCCAGTCGTTGGGCGTCCATGCGACGGTCCGGGTGGCGCCGGCCGGCAGCGTCGTGGCGCCGTCCAGCCAGAGCTCGGCGAGGCGGGAGGCGTCGGCGACGGCCGACGCGGTGCCCTCGGTGATGGGGGTGATCGTGCCCATCTGCTGGCGCGCGAGGTTCTTCGCGATGTCGTAGTTGACGGGACCGGTCTGGCCGGTGCCCATCGCGCTGCCCATGCCGCTGAGCATCTGGCCGAACTGGCTGAGCATCTGGCCGAGCGCGGCCGGATCGAAACCACCACCGCCGGGTCCGCCGGCGGCGCCGAAGGCGCTCGGATCGAAGCCGAACGGCATCCCTCCCGGTCCACCCTGACCCCCGCCTTGTTCGCGGCCCGTCGGATCCTTCTTGTGGTCCGGGTCGTCGTCGGAGTTGGAGAAGCCAAAGGGCAGATCGCTCATAGTTCAACGGTACAAGGCGCGACCGCGCATGGCCCGTACGGAGATCACGCTCACGGCGAACACCGCCGAGGGTTCCGAGGGTCGTCACCGCAGGCGCTCTATCCTGGGCCTGGTGAACCGACGGATCGTAACCCTGCTGGCAGCGTTGACCCCGGTCGTGGCGCTGGGAGTCCTCGGGACGACGGTGAAGGTGCCGTTCGTCGCGCTCGGTCCCGGCCCGACGTTCAACACGCTCGGCGAGGTGGACGACGAACCGGTGGTCGACATCGAGGGCACCGCGGTGGACCCCACCAGCGGAAACCTCAACATGACGACGGTCGCGGTGCGCGACAAGCTCACGTTGTTCGACGCGCTCGGCCTGTGGGCGAGCGGACGTCAGGGGCTGGTGCCGCGCGAGGAGGTGTACCCGCCGCAGAAGTCGAAGGACGAGGTGCAGGAGGAGAACGCCGCGCAGTTCGCCAACTCCGAGAACGCCGCCGAACTGGCGGCGCTGCGGTACCTGAACCTGCCGGTCGCGGTGGAGATCGGGACGGTCGGCCCGAACGGGCCGGCCGCCGGTGTGCTGCGTGAGGGCGACGTGGTGCTGCGCGTCGGCGCTACCCCGGTCGACACCGTGCAGGGACTGCAGGACGCGGTCGGCGCCGCCGGGCCCGGAACCACCGTCGACATCACGTACGTGCGCGACGGAGTGGAGACCACGACGCCGGTCACGCTCGGGTCCAAGCCGCAGGCCGACGGAGCTTCCGCCGAGGACGCGAACCGCGGCTATCTCGGCGTCGGTGCCAAGGAGGTGCCGAACGTGCCGTTCACGATCGACTTCAACCTCGCCGACATCGGTGGCCCCTCGGCCGGTCTGATGTTCAGCCTCGCCGTCGTCGACAAGCTCAGCCCCGGCGAACTCAACGGCGGCAAGTTCGTCGCCGGTACCGGCACGATCGACCCCGACGGCGACGTGGGACCGATCGGCGGCATCCCGTACAAGCTGACCGCGGCCGAGGAGGCGGGCGCGACGACGTTCCTGGTCCCCGCCAAGAACTGCGACGAGGCTCTCGCGAACAAGCCGGACGGGCTGACGCTGGTGAAGGTCGAGACCCTGAGCGGTGCCATCGACGCCCTCGCCGCGATCAACACCGGCGGCACCGCCCCGAGCTGCTGAGTGGCCCGGCGGCGCGGCTCGGGCGGCCTGGACTGTCCAGCCCGTTCAGGCCGCTCGATCCTCGTTAATCCTCGGTGGCGTCGAGCGTCGCGTACAGCGCGCCGACCAGGTTCGGTGCCAGGTTGTCGTAGGTGAGCAGCTCGATGCCCTCGTACGGGTCGCTGTCCTCGTCCGGGCGCATCTGGAGCAGCGCCAGCGACGGACCGTCGCGCAGGACAGCGGCGATCAGCCGGGCCTCGCGGCGCTCCGGATGGGATTCGGCGGCTGCCCGCGCGGCCGCGTCGGCGGCGTGCCGGTCGGCGAGTAGCGGCGTGAGCGCATCGTCGAGGTCGGACTCGGCGTCGGGCGGCAGGACGATGATCTCCTGGACCAGGGCGCAGCCGACCACCTCCGACGGCCAGCTGGTCGTGGCGAGGAACTCGTCGAGTGCGGGGGAGCCGCCTTCGACGTCGTCGGGCAGTGCGGCCTGCTCGATCGGCGTCAGTTCGGCGCCGTCGGCGAGCTGATCGAGCAGCGCGGGCTCGGCCGCGGCGACCAGTGCGGTGGGGACGATCGCGAACATCGTGGGCGGCTGACCCCAGCCGCCGGCGTCGACGAACTCCACCACTTCCTGCACACATCGGCTCAAAGACTCGCTGGACAGGCTCACATTCGCGCCGTTCCCGGGGAAGTGATCCCCGTAGAACCCGCCATCGCTATCGATCACGTCCTTATCCTTGCACCATGGCGTAACGGAGGCGCGGCTCGGTCGCTGGCGCGACATGGCCGGTCGGTTACGTAGAGTGGGACGAAACGGTCACTCCCAGGTGACGCTGGACGGTGCCATTGGCTGCGGCGCGAAGGCGTCGCCGGATTGTTGGGAGAGTGGCAAGTGGGCATGCGGCCCCCCGCCGGTTTACCTTCGTTGTCGAAACGCACACGTGTGCTGCTGGTTCTGGCGTTGGTCGCCGCAGCACTGTTGCTGGTCGGCCCTCGATTCATCGACATCTATACCGACTGGCTGTGGTTCGGTGAGGTCGACTTCCGGACTGTGTTCAGCAAGGTACTGATCACCCGGATCGCGTTGTTCCTGATCGTCGGGCTGGTCGTCGGCGCGATCGTGTGGCTGGCGTTGCTGCTGGCCTACCGGTCCCGGCCGATGTTCCTGCCCTCGCCGGGCGCGAACGATCCCGTGGCGCGGTACCGCACTGCGGTGATGACCCGCCAGAAGCTGTTCGGGATCGGCATTCCGGTCGTGATCGGCCTGTTCGCGGGTCTGGTCGGGCAGGCGAGCTGGTCGACCGTGCAGATGTTCTTCAACGGCTCCTCGTTCGGGATCACCGACCCGCAGTTCGGCAAGGACATCGGGTTCTACGCGTTCGACCTGCCGTTCTACCAGTTCGTCCTGAACTGGTTGTTCGTTGCGGTGGTCATCGCGTTCTTCGCGAGCCTGGTGACGCACTACATCTTCGGCGGGCTGCGGCTCAGCGGCCGTCAGGGCGCGCTGACGCGGTCGGCGCGGGTGCAGTTGGCGGTCCTCGCGGGCACCTTCGTGCTGCTCAAGGCGGTGTCGTACTGGTTCGACCGGTACGCGCTGCTCTCCAGTAGTCGTAAGGAGCCCACGTTCACCGGTGCCGGTTACACCGACATCAACGCGGTCCTGCCGGCCAAACTGATCCTGATGGCGATCGCGATCATCTGTGCCATCGCGTTCTTCGCGGCGATCTTCCTGCGCGACCTGCGCATCCCGGCGATGGCAGTGGTGTTGCTGGTGTTCTCGTCGATCCTGGTCGGTGCGGTGTACCCGCTGATCGTCGAGCAGTTCTCGGTCAAGCCGAACGCGGCCGACAAGGAACGCGCGTACATCGAACGGAACATCGCGGCCACCCGGCAGGCGTACGGGATCACCGACGAGACCGTCGAATACGTGCCCTACCCGGGCTCGACGAAGAAGCAGCCCAAGGACGTGCCGGCGGACGTCACGACGATCGCGAACACGCGTCTGCTCGACCCCAACGTCCTCTCGCCCACGTTCACCGCGCAGCAGCAGTTGAAGAACTTCTACGGATTCCCGAAGTCCCTCAACATCGACCGCTACGAGATGAACGGTGAGCTGCGTGACTTCGTGGTCGCGGCGCGTGAGCTGTCCCCGTCGAGTCTGCAGGGCAACCAGACAGACTGGATCAACAAGCACACCGTCTACACGCACGGCAACGGCTTCGTCGCGGCCTACGCCAACCAGGTGACGGCGGTCAGCGGTGACACCCAGAACAACACCGGCGGCTACCCGATCTACAGCGTCAGCGACCTGGAGACCAAGCCGGCGGACCCGGCGCTCGAGGTCGAGAACCCTCGCACCTATTACGGCCCGGTCATCGCGTCGTCGGATGCGGACTACGCGATCGTCGGTGGCGCGCCCGGCAGCGCGCCGCGCGAATACGACACCGACTCGCAGAAGTACACCTACACCGGTGAGGGCGGCGTCGGGATCGGTAACTGGTTCAACCGGCTTGCCTTCGCTGCCAAGTACACCGAGCGCAACATCCTGTTCTCCGGTGCCATCGGGTCGGATTCGAAGATCATCTACAACCGCGACCCGGCGGAGCGCGTCAACAAGGTGGCGCCGTGGCTCACCACGGACGGCACCGTGTACCCGGCCGTGGTGAACGGGCGCATGCAGTGGATCGTCGACGGGTACACCACGCTCGACAACTACCCGTACGCGCAGCGTTCGTCGCTCGAGGGATTGGTGCAGGACAGCACCAACCAGGCAACGGGACGGATGCTGCCGAAGAAGGAGGTCTCGTACATCCGGAATTCGGTGAAGGCGACCGTCGACGCGTACGACGGCACCGTCACGCTGTACCAGGTGGACGACCAGGACCCGGTGCTCAAGGCGTGGATGGGGGTGTTCCCGGACTCGGTGCAGCCCAAGTCCGCGGTCACCGACGACCTGCGTGCGCACTTCCGCTACCCCGAGGATCTGTTCAAGGTCCAGCGCGAGATGCTCGCGAAGTACCACGTGGACGATCCGGGCGAGTTCTTCAGTAACAACGCGTTCTGGTCGGTGCCCAGTGATCCGACGGTGGATACCGACAAGAACCAGCCGCCGTACTACGTGCTGTCCGGCAACCCGGATACCGCGAAGCCGCAGTTCGTGCTGACCAGCCCGATGGTGGGCTACCAGCGTGAGTTGCTGTCCGCCTATATCTCGGTGCAGTCGGACCCGGAGAACTACGGCAAGTTCCGGGTGTTGCAGTTGCCGACGAACACCCAGACACAGGGCCCACAGCAGGCGCAGTCGGCGATGACGTCGGATCCGCGAGTGGCGAGCGAACTGTCGCTGCTCAAGCAGTCCAACAAGCTCATCTACGGCAACCTGCTGACGCTGCCGATCGCGGACGGCGGCATCCTGTACGTCGAACCGCTGTACACGCAGCGCAACTCGGCCAATGCCTTCCCGCAGTTGGCGCGCGTCCTGGTCAGTTTCACCGACACGACGGGCATCCGGGTCGGCTACGCGCCGACGCTGGCGGAGGCCCTGGATCAGGTGTTCGGCTCCGGGACCGGGAACGTGGCCACGGCGCCGAGCGGCGAACAGGGTCCGTCCCAGCCGGAACAGAACGGGCAGACTGCCCCGACCACGCCGACGCCGGCACCGCCGCAGGGCGGCCAGGCCCCGAACAAGGAGGCCGCGGTCGCGGAACTGGATGCGGCGCTGAAGAATCTGCAGACTGCGCAGCAGGGCGGCGACTTCAAGGCCTACGGTGACGCGCTCGACCGGCTGCAGAAGGCTGTTCAGGACTACCAGACGGCCGGTCGCTGATCGGTAGATCCCGACCCGAGACGAGCTGAAGGGACCCTTCGTGCGCTGCGAGCGCGCGAAGGGTCCCTTCAGCTTGCGGGCCTAGTTGGTGAGCGCGGCCTTCACGTCGGCGATGGTGCTGCCGTGCTGATCGAGGAGCTGCTGGAACTGGTCGGCGTAGCCGTGCTGGGCGGCGGTGTCGCCGGCGACCTGCAGGGCCTGGTCCACGTATCCGGCGGCGGCGACGCGCCACTCCGCGGGCACCTGGCCGACGACGGCGGGGGCCGGGACGGGCTCGGCGATCGGTGCGGGTGCGGGTGCCGGAGCGGGCTCGGGGGCGGCCTCGGTCAGGTACTGGCCGCAGGTGGGCCAGGCGCCGGGGCCCTGCGAGGCGAGGGTGTTCTCGGCGACGCGGATCTGCTCTTCCTTGGACGCGTTGTGCGGTGAGCCGGTGCCGCCGTTGGCGGTCCAGGTGCTCTGCGAGAACTGCAGGCCGCCGGAGTAGCCGTTGCCGGTGTGGATGGCCCAGTTGCCGCCGCTCTCGCACTGCGCGACGCCGTCCCAGTTGTGGGTGGCGGCGGAGGCGGTGCCGGTCGACAGGCCGAACGGGACGGCGACGAGGGCGCCGGTCATGGCGGCCCAGCCGAGGGCGCGCTTACTGAAGCTGACGTTGGTCATGCGGGGTGGATCCTCTCCTGCGCCGACGCGAGCGGCCTGCGGGCGACGTGGTCGTCTTCCCGGGCGTGCGATCTTTCGCGTCCCTGCCCCTCGAAGGGTTTGGTTGTGTCCGATCCCGCGGGGGCAGAGCTGGCAGCGGCGGGTCGGTCCTCCACTCGAACATCACGAGCTGATCACGAACGTACGTCAGTGATCCGCGGCCGGTCACCTCGATGAAACGGGCCGGTCGACCCGTTTCCCGGCCGGCGGTCGGCGCGTTTCCGCAGGTCGTGACGGCCCGTTGCCGTATCGCGGCCGGAGCGTTACATGCGCGTTATGTGAGATGGATTACCGGGTTTTCGTGAACTGCGTCACGACCGCGGGTGCAATCTCGGATTGCCGGACACTCGATTCGGTCCTGCCGCAGGCGATTTGCCTTCCGTTCCCCGGCTCGTGTAACTTCGTTCATGCAACGCGGGGTGGAGCAGCTCGGTAGCTCGCTGGGCTCATAACCCAGAGGTCGCAGGTTCAAATCCTGTCCCCGCTACCAATGAAGAACCCCCGTCCGGATTCTGGACGGGGGTTCTTCGCTTTTGTGTGTCCCGGAGTGTTACTCGGGCTCGACTTCCATCTCGATCAGCACCCGGCGCAGAAGCTTGCCGGTGGCGTTGCGGGGCAACTCCTCGATGAAGACGACGTCGCGCGGCACCTTGTAGCGGGCCAGGTTCGACTTCACGTGCGTGCGGATCTCGCTCGCGTCCCGCGCCGACGACGCCGCGGGCACGACGAACGCGCGCAGGCGGTGGCCGAACTCGTCGTCCTCGACGCCGATCACCGCGGCCTCGAGGACGTCGGGGCGTTCGGTGATGAGGTTCTCCACCTCGAGCGGGTACACGTTTTCGCCGCCGGAGACGATCATGTCGTCGTCGCGGCCGTCGACGAACAGCAGGCCGTCGCGGTCGAAGTGCCCGACGTCTCCGGTGGAGAGCATGCCGTCGATGCGCTGCTTGTCGCGGCCGTCGGTGTAGCCCTCGAAGCTCAGTCCGCTCTTGGCGAAGATGCGGCCGACGACGTCGGGTTCGGTGATCTTGTTGCCGTCGTCGTCGATCAGCGCGATGTGGCAGGTGGCCGGCACGCGTCCGGCGGTGCCGGGCGCGCGCTCGAGGTCGTCGGGGGTGGCGATGGTGACGGCGGCGACCTCGGTGGAGCCGTAGAAGTTGTAGAGCACCTTCCCGAACGCCTGTTGGGTGCGGATGGACAGGTCGGGGGCGATGGCCGAACCGGCCGCGAAGATCACCTTCAGTGAGGAGGTGTCGTACTTCGAGAGCACCTCAGGGCCGAGATCGATGATCCGCTGCAGCATGGTCGGCACCAGCACCATGGTGTCGGCGTGGTGTTCGGCGAGCAGGCGGACGGTGGTCTCGGGGTCGAAGCGACGCTGCATGACGACGGTGTTCTCGAGTGCCAGGCCCAGGCCCAGTTGCGAGATGCCGGTGCCGTGGAATGCGGGCGCGGTCATCAGCATGGTCTGCTTGGGGCGCAACGGGATTCGATCGAGGAACTGTGCGGTGACGAACGGTGACGTGCGCCCGCGGGGCGCGCCCTTGGGGGTGCCCGTTGTTCCGCTGGTGAGCAGGATGAAGACGCCGTGGTCCTTCGGCGCGGGCACCGGTTCGGTGGACTGCCCGGCGATGAGGGCGTCGAGGGCGCGCAGCGGTGTCTCGGCCGGGGGAGTGGGCGGCGCCTGGTCCACCCACGACAGGAACGGGGTGACGTCGGAGGGCAGCGCGTCGGCGATGTCGGCGAACTCGCTGTCGAAGACGAAGTGGTGCACGCCCTCCCTCGCCGCGACGTCGACCAGTTGGGGGCGGGCGAAGCCGGTGTTCATCATGACCAGACGCACCCCGCTCTTCGCCGCGGCGAGCATCGTGAGGATGAGGCCGCGGTGGTTGCGGCACATGGCGCCGACGCAGGAGCCGACGCCGATGCCCTCGGCCTGCCATGCCCGAACCAGCGCGTTGGACTGTTCCTCGAGTTGCCGGTACGTGAGTGGACCGCGTTCGTCGATGATCGCGACGCGACCGTGGCCCTGGGCGGCGTGGGCGTGGACGGATCCCGCGAACGGCCCGTACTTGCTGACGGCCAACAGCACTCCGACGCCCTCGTCGACGCGTGGGAACGGGATGAGGCCGGAGCGCGCCATCACCCGCACCGCGCTGAGTGTGTCGGTGATCTTCGTCAGTGCGTCCTGCATGGTTACCCCCAAAGAGCGACGTCGGTCTACCTGTGGGCAGCCCCAGCCTAATGGTGATGCACATCACAGTGGGGTGATTGGTCCGGTGCGCTGCTCCCGACGTGTGTACTAGCCGCTGTAGTAGGCGCTAATCTCTCGGGGTGAATTCCCGGACCGATGGTGTCGCGCGCACGCGCGGCATGTTCGTCGGATCGGCGTCCGGCGCGGTCAGTATCGCCGCGCACGGACTCGGCGGCGGGGTCGCCGTCCCCAGTGAGCAGGCAGTGGTGCTACTCCTGGCCGGCAGCGCCGTGGTGGGTGCGATCACCGCGTCGGCACGAACCGTGGGGCATCCGTTGCTGTTCCTCGGTGCTGTGCTCGCGGCCGGTCAGGGCATCGGGCACCTCACGCTCACTCTGGCATCCGACCACGGTCACGGTCTGCACCTGACGCCGCAGATGCTCGCCGCGCACGCGGCGGCCACGGTGGTCGGCGCGATGCTGATCCGGGCCGCCGAGCGCGCGCTGCTGGGCGTGATCACGTCGGTGCTGCGCATCGTCGTCGCGGTGCTGTCGGCGCCGCCCGTCCCGGACGTCCGACGGTGGACGCCCACCGTCGTCCGTCGTCTCGACCCCACGATCGGTTGGATCACCCGGTCGGCCGGCGGCACACGGGGACCTCCGGCTCTTTCCCGGTAGCCGCCGCGCGCACCCTCGCGTGCCCGCGTCGGCTCTCACCTTCACCGCTGTCCACGCCCGGTCACCTCTCGTGCCGGGCGTGATCGGCGTGTCTTTCTCGGCGCCACCTCCGGAGACCCGCGTGAACCGCGTGGTCCGCGTGCGCCGAACCGAAACCTCTTCAGGGAAAGAGCCTTTGTGATGAATGCTCCCGAGAGCGTGGGGATCACCCCTGCGCATCTTCCGAACGATCCGTCCGCCGAGTCCGACTCGAAGGACTCGTCGCCGCCGGGTGCGCTGCGCCGGCTGGTCCTGCGGCTGCACTTCTACGCCGGCATCCTGGTGGCGCCGTTCCTGATCGTCGCCGCCGTCAGCGGTGGTCTGTACGCCGTCGCTCCCACTCTCGAGCAGTTCGTCTACCGCGACTACCTGCACGTCGAGACGACCGGACCGGCCGCACCGGTCAGCGACCAAGTCGAGGCGGCCCGGGCGCAGCGGCCCGATCTGGCGGTGTCGGCGGTCCGCCCGGCCGTCGAGTCAGGGGACACCACCCGGGTGTTGTTCACCGATCCCACGCTGGGCGAGTCGGAGCGGCTGGCGGTCTTCGTGGATCCGGTCACCGCGCGGCCGGTCGGCGAACTAGTCGTCTACGGCAGCAGTAGCGCCCTGCCGATGCGGACGTGGATCTCGCAGCTGCACCGGCACCTGCACCTCGGTGAGCCGGGTCGCATCTACAGCGAACTGGCGGCGTCGTGGCTGTGGGTGATCGCCCTCGGCGGGGTCTACCTGTGGGTGCGGCGGTACCGGACGGCGCGGGCGCGAGCCGGCGCGGCCACACCCCGGCTGTGGACGGTGAAACACGGTGCACGCGGCCGCAATCGCGCACTCGGCTGGCACGGCGCGATCGGGTTGTGGATCGCGGTGGGCCTGGTGTTCCTGTCCGCGACCGGTCTGACCTGGTCGAAGTACGCCGGTGAGCACGTCACCGACCTGCGCACCTCGCTCGGTTGGACCACTCCGTCGGTGTCGAAGAAGCTGGGCGCCACCGACACTGCGCCGGCAGGTGGGCACGACGGCCATGGCGGGCACGAGGCCCCCGCTGCGGGGAGCGGCATGCTGGACGCCAACGTCGGACGGCTCGACGACGTGCTCGCGGTCGCCGCGGGCGCGGGCGTGACGGGCGCGGTGGAGGCGTCCATCCCGTCCGCGCCGGACACCGCGTTCACCGTCGCGCAGACGCGGCAGCCGTGGCAGTTCGCCACCGACGTGGTGGCCGTCGATGGTGCCACCGGCCAGATCACCGACACCTCCCGGTTCGCTGACTGGCCCTTGGCCGCGAAGCTCACCTTCTGGGGCATCGGGGTGCACATGGGCATCCTGTTCGGGCTGCTGAATCAGATCGTGCTGGTGGCGTTGGCGGCGGCGCTGCTCGTGATGATCGTGCTCGGGTACACGATGTGGTGGCGGCGCCGACCGACGCGAGGTGCGCAGCGGTGGGGTCGGCCGCCGACCCGTGGCGCCGTCCGCGGCCTGCATCCGGCAGCCGCGGCCGCGCTGGTGGCGTGCACCGTACTCGTCGGATGGTTCGTGCCGCTGCTGGGGCTGAGCCTGATCGGATTCGTGGCCGTCGATATCGTCGTCGTCGTGTTTCAACGCAGACGAGCATCGACCGGCGTGACCGAATGAGCGAGGATCTGTCGCTGCTGCGGCGTGAGTTGTCCATGATCGAGGCGCGGGTCGCGCGCGAGGTCGATCCGCGCGGGCGCGGACCGTTCATCGCGGCCGCCGTGATGATCCTGCTGATTGCGCTCGCCGCGCCGCAGGTCGACGGATTGCGGGCGTGGAACGTGCTCGCCGGCGGGCATGACGAGGTCGCGGCGCTGGCTCGGCTGTTCACCTGGTTCGTGGTGGTGTTCGGGATCGGGGTGTCCGCGCTGGCGGCGTGGACCCGTCGCTGGGTCTTCGCGTGGGTCGCGATGGCCGGCGTGACGGTCGGGACCGCCCTGGGGGTGTTGATGTACTGGTCGCAGCACAGCGTCCGCGACGCCCACACCGGCAGCCTCGGCTACGGCCTGCTCGTCGAGTGGGCAGCGATGGCGGTGCTGGCGGTGCTGTGGATTCCGGTGGTGGCCGGACGGAGCAACCTGCTGGAGCGGTGAGTGAAAAGCGCGGACCCCGTCGCCGTCGGGCGGCGGGGTCCGCGCTTTCGTTGTGCCGGAACCACTCCTGATCGGACCTCGAGCTGGGACACTGCAGCTGCGGACCCGGCGTCGGAAGGCGAGGTGATCGGTGATGGAAATCGGTCGGATGGTGTGGCCATCGGTGCGGCTCGACGAGGTGGTCGAGCGGGTGGCGCGGGTGGAGGCCGACGGGCTGGCGGCGGCGTGGGTGCCGCAGATCTTCGGGTGGGATGCGCTGACCGTCCTGGCGCTGGCGGGGGAACGGACATCGTCGATCCGGTTGGGGACCGCGGTACTGCCCACGCATCCGACGCATCCGCTGCTGCTGGCCGCGTCGGCGCTGACGACGCAGGCCGCGGTCGGTGGGCGGCTGCAGCTCGGCCTCGGGGTCTCGCACCGCTTCATCGTCGAGGACGTGTGGGGTTTGAGCTTCGAGCGTCCGGTGCAGTGGGCACGCGACTATCTGGCGGCGCTGATCCCGTCACTGCGCGGGGAACGGACGCAGTTCGACGGTGTCCGGCTCCGGGCCGAGTTGCCGCGCCCGCTGGACACTTTCGACACTCCGGCGCCGCCGGTGTTGCTCGCGGCGCTCGGCCCGGCGATGCTGCGACTGGCCGGCGAACACGCCGACGGGACGGTGACGCTGATGACCGGGATCCGCACCGTGGCCGAGCACATCGTGCCGACCATCAGCGTGGCCGCGGCCGCCGCGGGCCGACCCGCGCCGCGGATCGTGGTGGGCCTGCCGATCTGTGTGACTGCCGACGTCGATGCGGCGCGGCAGCGGTGCCGGGAGGGGTTCGCCGCCTACACGAACACCCCGTCGTACCGGGCGATGCTCGACAAGGAGGGCGCCGCTGATCCGGCCGACGTCGCGCTGATCGGTTCGCGCGGTGAGGTTTCCGATCGGTTGCGTGCCTTCCACGACGCCGGGGCGACCGAGTTCATGGCGTGGGTCTTCGGGGACGACAACGAACAGGCGGAAACAGGGTCGTGTCTACGGGAGTACGTCGGCGCGTAGGACCGGATCGACTGCGCACGGCTCGTGCCCTCGGTATGTTCCGGTGATCCGTGATCACCCCGACTGTGTCTGTCTGAAAGGAACTCTCGCATGATCGTCAATCTTCTGACCGGTTCGGTGGGCTCGATGGAGTCCTTCATGGGCTTCACGTACATGGGGTCCGCGCTGTTCGGGACCGAGGGGTCGTAACTCCCGCCCGAACGGCAGAGATCCCCCGCCGCCCAGGCGGCGGGGGATCGAAACACCAACCGGGCGTGGCTACTCCGACTCGGCCGATCTGCTGCCGGCCGGCTCAGGGCGGGGCGACTGCGTGCCCGCGATGGCCGCGAGTTTCTTGCTCAGGTCCGCACCGACCTTCGCTATGTACGGTTCGTCGACGATCTGGATGTGGTCGCAGTCGACGTGGACGATCTCGAGACTCTGCACGGCCTCGCCTCAGCCGCCGTCGGGTCGCCGCGTCCGGAAGGCGGGCTCGAGTGCGATCTGGTCGTCGAGATAGGTGTTGGCCATGTAGAGCACCACGTCGCCGTCGTAGGTTTCGAAGTCGGTGCTGGGAACGGCCCGGTTGTCGAGCCACGACGTGCGCTGGTGTTCGATGATGCCGCTGGGGATCGTGGTGCCGCTCAGCTTGAGCAGGTCCATGAGGATCCCGATCTGTTCCTCGTCGCTGCCGGCGGCGGCCAGCTTGTCGTAGGGCAACGGCGCGTCGAGGTTGTAGGTCTTCTTCGCGAACGCGGCGTAGCGCTGCCAGCGGGCCCGGATCTCGTCGGGAGTGTTCTCGACCTTCTCGCCGGGCATGACGGTGTCGATCAGTCCGACGATCCGCACGTCGGCGCCATCCTGTCGAAGCTGTTTCGCCACGGCATACGCCAGTGCTCCGCCGAAGGACCAGCCGTACAGCACGTACGGGCCGTCGCCCTGCATCTGCCTGAGGAGTGGCGCATACACCTTGGCGCGCTCCTCGAGCGGGCCCTCGACCCGCTCCAGGCCGAAAATCGGGGTGTCCGCGGGCAGACGCTTGAGCAGCGGCTCGTACGCCACCGTCGAACCACCCGCCGGATGGAACACGAACACCGGCACCGCATCCGAACCCTCGGCGCGAGGACGCAGCGTGCGCACCAGACCGTCGATCTTCAGACCGTCCTCGAGATGCTGACGCACCGTCTCGGCCAACTGCTCGATGGTCTCGGCGTCGAGGACGTCGTCGACGGTGATCTCGCCACCGGACCGCTCGCTCAGACGGGCCGCCAACTTCTCGG